>JAUXNR010000021.1 GCA_030682755.1 Flavobacterium sp. | reverse complement strand
ATATAAAAAAACATCAAAAGGCTATTGATTTTCAATTTTTAAAAATTATCTTTGCACACTGAAAAAACAAATGGTTTTTTAGAAACCTAAATAGCTATTTAATAAATACATAAGCAATGTCAAAAGTAATAGGAAAAGTTTCCCAAATCATCGGACCCGTAGTTGACGTAGTGTTTAACGCTAAGGATGCCGAATTGCCAAAAATTTATGATTCTGTTGAAATCACAAAGAAAGATGGTACAAAGTTAGTGCTTGAAGTGCAATCTCACATTGGTGAAGATACTGTTAGAACCATCTCGATGGACTCTACTGACGGATTAAGCAGAGGAACAGAAGTTGTGGCAACAGGTGCTCCAATCCAAATGCCAATCGGACCGGATGTTTACGGAAGACTTTTTAATGTAATTGGTGATGCTATTGATGGTTTAGGTGATTTGCCTAAAGCAGGTGTTGATGGAATTTCAATCCACAGACCGGCTCCAAAATTTGACCAATTATCAACTTCAACAGAAGTTTTATTTACAGGGATTAAAGTAATCGACCTTATCGAACCGTATGCAAAAGGTGGTAAAATCGGATTGTTTGGTGGTGCCGGTGTAGGTAAAACCGTATTGATTCAAGAGTTGATTAACAACATCGCAAAAGGTCACGGAGGACTTTCAGTATTCGCTGGAGTAGGAGAAAGAACACGTGAAGGAAATGATTTACTTCGTGAGATGTTGGAATCTGGAATTATAAAATATGGTGAAGATTTCATGCACTCTATGGAAAATGGAGGATGGGATTTATCCAAAGTAGATAAACCGGGAATGAGAGAGTCTAAAGCTACTTTCGTATTCGGACAAATGAACGAACCACCTGGAGCTCGTGCTCGTGTAGCGTTATCAGGACTTTCTATAGCAGAATATTTCCGTGATGGTGCAGGTTCAGACCAAGGAAAAGACGTACTTTTCTTCGTTGATAATATCTTCCGTTTCACCCAAGCAGGTTCAGAGGTATCAGCACTTTTAGGTCGTATGCCTTCTGCAGTAGGTTACCAACCAACATTGGCAACAGAGATGGGTGCCATGCAAGAGCGTATTACGTCAACTAAAAAAGGATCTATTACTTCTGTACAAGCCGTTTACGTTCCTGCGGATGACTTAACCGACCCGGCTCCTGCAACAACGTTTTCTCACTTGGATGCCACAACGGTATTGTCTCGTAAAATTGCGGAGTTAGGTATTTATCCTGCAGTAGATCCATTGGATTCTACGTCAAGAATTTTAACAGCAGATATTCTAGGTGATGAGCATTATAATTGTGCACAACGCGTAAAAGAAATTCTTCAAAAATACAAACAACTTCAAGACATTATCGCCATCTTAGGTATGGAAGAGTTGTCAGAAGAAGATAAATTATCTGTATCTCGTGCTCGTCGTGTACAACGTTTCTTGTCACAGCCTTTCCACGTTGCAGAACAGTTTACAGGTATCCCTGGCGTATTGGTAGATATTAAAGATACCATCAAAGGATTTAACATGATCATGGATGGTGAATTAGACCATCTTCCGGAAGCAGCTTTCAACTTGAAAGGTACTATCGAAGATGCTATTGAAGCCGGTCAAAAAATGTTAGCAGAAGCATAAACCAGTCAGGAGTTGGTAGTTGGCAGTATTCACATACGGCTAATTACTAATTGCTAATCACTAATCACTGAAAAAATGATTTTAGAAATAGTATCACCCGAAGCCGTTTTATTTAAAGGAGAAGTAATCTCTGTAACCGTTCCGGGAACAAATGGAGAATTTCAAATGTTAAATAATCACGCTGCCATTGTTTCTTCTTTAGGGAAAGGAACCGTTAAGTTTGAAACTACTACTGCAAACTTCTCTAAAGAGGCTAGTGCTAAATTTACGAAAGAGAATTCCACTTATAGCTTAGCTATCAATTCAGGAACTCTTGAAATGAATAACAACAAAGCAATTGTTTTAGTGGACTAAAACAAATTCGAAATAAATAAAAAGCCGAAGTGATTTAAACTTCGGCTTTTTTTATGTAAAAATATTAGGTTTTAACTCGAAGAAGCTTCTGCTTCATCTGCTAGATTTCTAAAGGCAAATTTATAACCTTCATAACCTGCAATACCATAAAAGAAAAGATCCATCATGCTAAACGTTTCGCTCATTACCCCAGGAACTAAAGAATAATCAATGGTATTTAAAGTCTCAAAAATACCAACTCCTTCACCTTGAGCATAAAAACCAACTAGGGAAAAGAAATTCCCTAACAAACAACTTAAAACCGCAATAATAGCTCCCGAAATTCCAAAAATCTGATCTATACCTTTGCCCAAATAACGCATGGTATAACCAACTCCGGCTCCAATTGCAATGGCCATATAACCTATTTGATAATTTGTGGCTACAGTAATGGCAGCCCAAACTACAGAACCAATTAAACCAACCAAAATACTTCCGGCAAGTCCGTTTTTAAGATTTTGCTCTTCTTTTAATTTCAGCAACTCCTTTTCAGAAAGGGCTAATTCATCAAAGCTTACAGTGTTCCCAATAAAATTATCTGTCATGGAAGTGTCAATGGTAAAATCTTTACATTCATGAACAAAGTTGGCTTTTTCATCTGTTATTTTACAAACAATTTCTGAAGCGTCGTCCATTTTTTTGTTGGTGCATTTTTCGCAAAATACTAAGTGTTGTTCTCGTGTCATTTTTTAGTGGTTAAATAATTGGTTAGTTAAAAACAAATAAATAAAAAAAAAGGTTAAGTTTATCGTTTGTGTCAAAAAATATGAAAATTTATGAAAAGCACAAATCAAGTCAAGATTTATTCCGGTAAGAGAAAGTGGTATGAGCTTCTTCTTGCCAGTATATTCTATGCCGTAACGGTTTATACGCTTTTGTTGTTTTTATTTTATAGTACTATAGGTTATAATGGTAGGGAGGCTTTAATCAAATTTGTTGAATTTCTTTATTATGGGGCACCAAGTTTGTCAATGGCACTTTTATTCTCGGTAACAAAAGATATCGAAATAGTTGTTGATTCAGGTTTGATTTTAAGCTATTATAAAGTTGGACCCTTCTGTAAAGTAAAAAAAACGCCTGCTTTAGTGTTTGAATATATATCGATATTTAGTCAAGAAAAAGGGATTTATCAAACCAACTTGTGGTACAAAGGGAATAAATTTTATAAAATGTATGAATTTGAAAATAAAGAGGATGCCTTTGAATTTGGAAGAATGTTGTCTCTTAAATTAGGCATTGATTTACTTGATGCTACACAAAAAGGAAATTTTAAATGGATTGATATATCGGATAGTCTTTAACTTTTCCTGAATTTTTTTGCTACTTTTAATACAAGGCTTTCGGGAGTAATTGAGACCTGATAAATCTTAACTTAGTATATTTGTATCATGATGTCATTCCCAGATTCATTAAATAAAAAACTTGCCCTTCGTGAGCAAAATGATTCCTTACGAAAACTACCAAGTCCGTCTAAACTGATTGATTTCTCATCCAATGATTATCTGGGTTTTGCTAAGAATGAAGACATTTTTCATCAAACACATGCATTATTGCTTGAGAGAAATTTAAAAAGCAACGGAGCCACAGGATCAAGATTGCTTTCAGGAAATCACGTTTTATATACAGAAACCGAAGATTACATCGCTCAATTTCATCAAACCGAAGCGGCACTCATTTTTAATTCCGGTTATGATGCCAACCTAGGTTTTTTCAGTTCCGTTCCGCAACGCAACGACATTATTTTATACGATGAATTGTGTCATGCTTCCATTCGCGATGGCATTCAAATGAGTTTGGCCAAATCCTATAAATTCAACCATAACGATGTATCTGATTTAGAAAACTTATTGTTAAAGTTTCAACCCGCTCCCGAAACCTCGGGACGTAACCCGCAACCCGACAACATTTTCATAGTTACAGAATCCATCTTTTCCATGGATGGCGATTCCCCTGATTTGGAATCCATAGTTCGATTAGCCGAAAAACACAACGCTTACGTAGTTGTTGATGAAGCTCATGCTCTGGGTGTAGTGGGTGAAAACGGAGAAGGTTTAGTACAAAAATTAAAACTGCAAGACAAGGTTTTTGCCCGAATCATGACGTTTGGAAAAGCTTTAGGTTGTCACGGTGCGGCCATTTTAGGAAGCCAAGAATTAAAAACCTATTTGGTAAATTTTGCCCGTAGTTTTATTTATACCACGGGACTGTCGCCTCATTCGATGGCTACAATTTTAGTTTCTTATCGCTATCTGGCCAACAATACGTCGTTAATTCAAGATTATTATTGTAAAATGTTTAGTTTTGTTTTACAAAATGCTCACAATTATCATTTGCACATAGCACCAATTTACACCTTTTTAGTGCCAGGAAATAAAAGAGCGAAAGAAGTAGCCCAAATTATTCAACAAAACGGTTTTGATGTGAAAGCAATTCTTTCGCCAACCGTACCGGAAGGAAAAGAACGCATTCGAATTTGTATTCATTCGTACAATTCACAAGATGAGATTGTTGCTTTGGTAAAAGTGTTACAATCTTTTGACGATCTTTATTCTAAAAAAGTTCTTTAAAATCCTTGTAGATTTTGCTGATTCTTTGCGAACTTTGCGTTTAAATACGTACCATGAAATTTTTTATTACCGGAATAGGAACAGACGTTGGCAAAACCATCGCATCAGCCATTATTACACAAGCCTTAGAAGCCGATTATTGGAAACCCATTCAAGCCGGAGAAATTGAATTTTCAGATAAAGACAAAGTCAAATCGTTGATTTCCAATTCAAAATCGCAAATTCATAAAAATAGTTATGCCTTGCAAACACCTGCCAGTCCGCATTTTGCCGCGGCAATTGACGGGATTTCCATTGAATTGAAAAACATTACAGAACCCAAAACTAAAAACCATTTGGTTGTTGAAGGAGCCGGCGGCATTTTTGTGCCTCTCAATCAAACAGAAACGGTCATGGACTTAATTCAACCGGATTATAAAGTCATTGTGGTTTCACGTCATTATCTGGGAAGTATAAATCATTCGTTATTGACTATAGAAGCGTTGAAAAGCAAAAATATCTCCATTGCCGGAATCATTTTTTCAGGCGATGAAAATTTTGGGACAGAATCCATCATTCTTTCTAAAACCGGAATACCTTTTTTAGGAAGAATTGACAACGAACCCTATTTTGACAACAACGTAATTTCCTATTACGCCGAAAAATTCAAAGAAAACCTCCAACGCCTAATCTAAAAATCTAACAATCAAAAAATCTGACAATCCAACAATCCAAAACACCCACCCATGACCCTTTCCCAAAAAGATCAACAATACAACTGGCATCCGTATACGCAACATCAAACTACTGGACTTTTACCGGCAATTGTAAAAGGCGAAGGTGTTTATCTTTGGGATGAAAACGGGAAGCAATACCTGGATGCCATTTCAAGTTGGTGGGTGAATCCATTTGGCCATTCCAACAAAGTCATTGCTGATGCCATTTACCAACAATTAATGCAACTGGATCATGTGCTTTTTGGAGGTTTTACACACGAACCGGCAGTTATGCTTTCGGAGAAGTTACTTTCTATTTTGCCGTCCAATCAAAAAAAATTGTTTTATTCAGACAATGGTTCAACGGCTGTTGAGATTGCCATCAAGGCTTCTTTGCAATATTTTTATAACAAAGGAGAAAAACGCACAAAGATAATTGCTTTTGAAAATGGATTTCACGGAGATACGTTTGGAGCTATGGCTGCAAGTGGTATTTCATTTTTTACCGAAGCTTTTCAAGGGTCACTTTTGGATGTGGTTCGAATTCCTGTGCCTACTTTTGAAAACAAAAAGGCAGTATTAGAACAATTGGAAACATTATTAGCTTCAACAGAATATGCCGCTTTTATTTTTGAACCTCTCGTGCAAGGTGCTGCCGGAATGGTAATGTATCCTGCAGTCATTTTAGACGAAATGTTTTTGCTTTGTAAACAACATAAAACGTTTACCATTGCCGATGAAGTAATGACCGGATTCGGAAAAACAGGAAAAACCTTTGCTTGTGATTATTTGATTCAACAACCCGACATGATGTGTTTGTCCAAAGCCTTAACCGGAGGTACAATTCCCATGGCGGCAACCAGTTTTTCACAAGAAATATTTGAAGGGTTTTTAGCTACGGATGTCTCCAAAGCCTTTTTTCATGGTCATACTTTTACAGCGAATCCAACGGGTTGTGCGGCAGCTTTGGCAGCAATAACTTTGTTGGAATCCTATGAAAATCAGCAAAACATAAAACGCATTCATGAGCAACATCTTCTTTTTCAAGAACGTATTCAATCGCATCCAAGAGTGGCTACAACTAGAGTTTTGGGAGTTATTTTTGCTTTAGAAATTACCACAAATCAAGATACAAGTTACTATGGTTCGCTACGGAATACATTATATAATTTTTTTATAGCCCAAGGCATCATTCTTCGTCCCGTTGGTAATGTGGTTTATATTTTACCGCCTTATATCACCACCAACGAACAATTGGAAATAATTTACAATACACTTTCAAATGCCTTGGATATAGTGTAAATTTGCAGGCACCTACACTATTTTTTTGAACTCAAAAATTGCCATAACATCACTGGCTTCTTTTTCTCCTTTAGGAGATGATGCAGCAGAAATCTGGAAAAATTACCTTTCCGAGGAATCGTTAATTTCACTTCATGAAATTGGAACAACGCAAGCCTTAGTCTCGGCTTTGCCCAATGAATTGGTTCTTAAAATTGAAGCACTTCGCCATTCAGACGCAAAATATAAGTCATTAGATGCAACCGTTTTGTATGCAATTCTTGCCTCAAGAATGGCCGTTGCTCGTTCAGATTGGAAAGACTCAGCTGATTTTGGTATCAACATTGGTTCTTCAAGAGGGGCAACCCATTTGTTTGAAAAATACCACGAAGAATTTATAACTACCGGAAAGGTAGCCACCTTAAGTTCACCAACCACAACGCTGGGAAATATTTCCAGTTGGGTGGCTCATGATTTGCAATCTAAAGGACCTGAAATTTCGCATTCTATTACATGTTCCACCGCACTACATGCTCTTTTGAATGGAGTGGCTTGGCTCAAGAGTGGCTTGGCTACAAAGTTTTTGGTGGGAGGAAGTGAAGCTCCGTTAACGGCTTTTACCATTGCTCAAATGCGAGCCATGAAAATTTATGCTTCGGAGACATCTACCTATCCTTGTAGAACCTTTGATTTTGATAAAACAAAAAACACTATGGTTTTGGGCGAAGGTGCTGCAGTAGCTTGTTTAGAAATTGCGAATCATGAAAATGTGTTGGCTTATGTGGAAGGCATTGGCTATGCAACAGAAGTTTTACAACATGGCGTTTCCATTTCTGCGGAAGCTTTGTGTTTTCAACGTTCAATGACAATGGCGTTGGGAACTATTCCTCCTGAAGAAGTGGATGTAATTGTAACCCATTCTCCCGGAACCATCAAAGGCGATGCCGGTGAAATGATAGCCATTCAAGCTGTTTTCGGAAATACCATTCCACTACTGACAAATAACAAATGGAAAATTGGGCATACGTTTGGAGCCTCCGGTCTTTTGAGTGTTGAAATGGCAATACTGATGTTGCAGCACAATCATTTCATCAACGTACCTTTTTTAAATCCTCAATCTCAAAAAAGAGATCTTAAAAAGATACTGGTTAATGCGGTTGGCTTTGGCGGAAATGCCGTGAGTGTTTTATTGTCTGTTAAGGCATAAAAAAACCGCAACTTTTTCAAGTGCGGCCTTTTTTAGGGTTTAGAATTATGCTGTTTATTGAAGTATTATTTTTTTAGTACTGGTTGAATTATTTTCTAAAGTTGTTTTTACAATTAAAAACGAGTTACTTGTAGTATTTATAGGGGTTGTAAATTCTTTGGCATCTATAGCGTTGTTTAAAAACAATTGTTTGCCTAAGATATCATATACTTCAATGGTTTTTATTTTTAATTCTTTTGAACTAACAAAGATTGATTTGTCTGCTCCGTATGCAGAAATGTCATTCTCAATGGTGTCGTTTCTGTCATAGGTTGGTGTTTCCTGTGCAAAAACCAATTCGAAACGGTCATTGAATGTTCCGGGTTGAGTTTTGAAATTATACGCACCATCTCTTAAGTTGTGATAAGTATTAAGAGCCTTGTCTCTGATATAAACCGGAATACTGCCTTTGGTAAACATGCCGTCAGTGCCATTGAGTGTAATTTGATAAACACCTGCTTGTGGGGCTTTATAACCCAAAGTAATTTCATCAGCATTATCAAAAGGCAAACCTCTTCCTTGAATAACTAATTTTTTATCTTTTAAAATACTGTAAAAATCGATGTTGTTTGAGGTAAAACTAACACCATCATACATGTCCTCATAACCATTTGTTGCTCCTTCAATATAGCCCACCATCATGTTGCGGAATGCACCACTTGAGTTTGATAACAACAACCAAAGTCTGTGTTTTTCAGAAGTTTCATTTATAGGTTGACTTCTTTCAGAGGGTGCTGCCATTCTAAAGAATTGATTATTGTTGTCTAACTCACGCATTCTGTTGTTAAACACAACAGTGCCATTTGCTTTTGCTTGTACAAATACGCCTTGTCCCGTACCAATAAATCCTCTAGGATCTAAGGCGTTATTGCTTGGATCGCTTTCAGGAGGAGAGCTTGAGCCACTATAATTCCATGTGGCATAATCCATAACAGAATATTGCGTTTCAGGTGTATAAGCTGTTACAGAGGTCCAAAAATGAAGGGTTCCGGTTAATAAGCTACTGTTTTCTTCAATCAATTTCTGAGCACTAATTGCACTTGGATACGGATTGGCCAATAGGTTATAATTACCATAATTGTTTTCGTCAGCATTAACAAATGAAACACCTGTAGTCACAAGACCATTATTTGGTTTACCAATAAATGTAAAGGTAATAGGTGTAGGAGTTACATTGTAAGGGGCAATGTTTCTTACCCTTGTGATGAATCCACTTCCCGGAAGAGGAGTAGCAGTCGTTAAATCAAACCAATTGTAACTGGCTCCTGCTTGCCATCTGAATTTCTTATCAAAAACAGTTGGTATTTGACTGATTACATTTTCCTGAACGGGAGAGCCCCAATATACATAATCGCTCCTTTTCATTGGGCGAGAGGTTCTTTTAATCGTAATGTTGTTTCCTGTAAAAGAGGCATCATCACTTACTTGTATTAAACTTCCGTCGTTCTCAACAGTTATGGTGCCTTGGTTGTCAATGCTTCCGTTCACTTCAATGTATTTGTTTGCATTAATAGTAAGTGAAGCACCATTGTTTACTTTAAGGAAACAAGAGCTAAAGGAATCACCGGTATAGTGTCCTGCAATTATTACACGAGTGTCAATTGTTGGAGTTCCGTATGACCATGTTCCATTCCAAGTAGTGAGTTTGTTGTCGTAAGTAACAGTTCGAGTGTGTGTATATTGTCCATTGGCAATAGTGGTAGTATAAGTCAACTCAATTTTATATTCCCCTTGTTGGTTTAAATCCAAAACCAGTGGGTTACTTGTGGAACTAATAGAACTGTTATCAGGCAATTTAATTGTCCATTGAAAGCTTGTGTTGGTTCCTGCAATTCCTACATAGCCGGGAACAAGCGATACGTTAAAATTGGCCGAATTACAATCTGCAAAAGCAGCAGATATTACACTCAATAAAGTACCGTTTGCATTCATAAGTTCTTCAAATGAAATAGGGTCACCGGGGCCGTTTCCATTACAAGTAGAAAAAAGGATATTACCTATAAAAAGTCTTTTCGCTGCACTACATGGGTTTTGCACAGTCATTCCTCCAGTGGATACACTCAATGGTGTATTGGCAGGTAAGACTAAGTCACAGTTAGTTACAAAATTTATCCTGCCATTAGGAGATATTACAGCAACTTCAGAAGCTTTAAGGTTATAGGTAGGGGTACCATTCCCATTAAGTCTCAATGTACCAAGTATGGTGAGTGGGCCAAACGTGTTTGGTGTATTTGGATTGTCTATCGTATGATTTGCTCTAATGACAACAGCATAAGTACCGGCTACTTGTCCGGGGTAGTTGCTCGCATTAACCCACATTGTGCCATTATAAACTTGCCAACTGTTGGCATTGTTCCAAGCTACCGGTCCGGCACCTTTTGAACGATAATCTCCAATATTTTGACCAAGTACACTAATGGTACTTAATAGGGCAATAATGAATAGTAATTTTGTACGCATGGTTTTATAAGTTTTTCATTATTAATTAATTAAAAACTCTTAGGGGTTGAATTTGGAGCTACAAAGTTCTATACTAAATGGCAAGATTTATCTTTTTTCCGATAAATAACCCATAAAGTCGTTAAACGACATTTATTTTCTATTTTTGATGTACATAATTCAATGTTTTTTTAATTCAATTGAATAATAACCAAAATAATCGACAAAATGCACAAAATGTTATGAATTAAACATTTTTTATAGCTTAAAAGTAATACCTGCTTAGAGTTTTTTAAATTCTGTTGAGAAGTACGTAGAATGTTAGGGTTTGGTTTGTAGAATTTGTGTATTTTGTCGATTTTTTTTTGAGACAGACATCCTGCATAGAATTGTGTTCTGTTATAAATATCGCAAATGTGCGATGTTGCACTTTTCTTAGTACTTAACATCATTACAATTCAAAAACGCTCTGTCATGCTGAGTTTGTCGAAGCAATGTCCTGCTAATCCTGTCGAAGCAATGTCCTGCTAAGCTTGTCGAAGCCCTACCTCCCCGAAAGCATTTTTATTTTAGCATACACCAAATCAGCTTCCCAACCTTTACGAAGTAAGTAATCACAACACTTCTTGAATTTTTTTACGGCATTGCGTTCTGCTGTAGTTTCCCAGATTTTGGCAGCCAGTTGTTCAAAGGTGGTTTCATATTCCTCATCAGGAATGTCCCGCAACGCCAATTGAATTAACCGATCTGTAAGTTGCCGTTGTTTCAATTCATTTTGAATGCGAACCTTGCCCCACTTTTTTTGATGAAACTTACTGATGGCAAAAGTTTTGGCAAACCGCTCTTCGTTTAAAAAGTTGTGAGCAATCAAATGCACCACAATTTCATCTTGCTCCAAAGGGGTTAACGGAAACGAACGAAGTTTTTGCACCACTTCCTGATGGCACCGTTCCTGATATGCACAGTAGTATTCCAGTTTTTTTAAATAATCTGTATAGGAAAGATTTTTATCCATAATGCCAAACAAAGCAGAAGCACAAAAATACATTTTAATCAATAGTAAAAGTCAATTTCAATATCAAAGAATCTAAAAATCCAACAATCTAAAAATCCTAGATATTTAAAAGCAACTACTGTTTAAAAAAAGAGTTTAAAACACTAAAAAGCTCAAGCGTTCTTTCCATATAAAGGCCATGCGAACCTTCTGAAAGGTGAACTGTTGTTTCTGGTGCTTCAATGAATGAGTGATGATCCGCACCAATCACCCTATCTTTCTGTCCGCTAATTACTAACACTTTACAGGAAATGCTTTTGGTCTGAGAAGCATAAGACTTCAAGTACTCTTCATGTTGGAAAACCTTACCGGCAAAATCCCAATTCAGTTTTACAGACTGCATCCATTGTTGATCCCGTTCAAAGCTTTTGCGAGATTCAAATTGGGTTTGGTACAACAGGTCTTTGCTTTGTAAAATACCAAAGGCTTTTCCAAAGCGTTCTGTGAGCTTCTGTTGTGGGTCTTTCATGAATTGGATATCTTCTGCAGTGATATCGGTAAAATGTTCTTCCATATAGTTTACCAAACTGTTTACAGAATCCGGTAAGCTTACAGTAGCATTTAAGTAAACCAATCGGTCAATACTGTTTGGATATAACACAGCATATTGAGTCGCCAAAATACCTCCAAAAGAGTGAGCCACTACAGTCCATTTGGCAATTCCGAGTTGGATGCGAACCTCTTCAAAATCAAGTGCCACCCGATCAAGACTGTAATTATTGGTAGTAGCTGATTCCGATCTTCCGCTTCCTCTTTGGTCAACAAAATACCACTGTCCTAATGATTGAAGCTTTCCGGCAGTTCCTTTTTCAAAATACAAACAAGATGATCCTGGACCTCCATGAATAAAGAGGATCGGCTGACCCTCTCCAATGGTTTTAACAAACAAAGCGACTTGATCTGTTGTCTTTATAAAAGTGGAATCTAAAACAATTGCAGCAGGTGCTTGACAGTATAGAAAAAGAAATAGAAGTAAAATTAGTTTTTTCATTTGCTGATGGTTTTATTTTTTTTTAAATAATTTAAAGCGGCCTCCAACACTTCATCTTTCCCTTTTTGCAAACCTTCAATACTTGGTTTTACTTCAATATCTGGCTGGATACCAAGACCAACGAATTCTGTGCCGTCATACATCGCATCACGTTTCGAACATATAAATCCGATACCTCCTCCCGGTAAAGTATAACCTAATGGCTGTCCCGTACTACCTCCCGTAGCGGTTCCCATTAAAATACCTCGTTTAGTGGTGATAAAAGCTGCACAAAAATCTTCAGAAGCTGAATAGGTCAACTCACTTATCAGTACAACAATAGGTTTAGTATAAACCTCATTCTGATAAGGTTTCCAGTCATAGGCTATTTTTTTGGCTTGTATAGCATCACCTCCCCAAGCCCGATGAACCGGGTGGTATTCATTCATCAAAGTCATAGACGGATAAAAAGGTTGTGCTGTTAAATAACCGATTATCTCATGACCCCAATGACTGTTTCCGCCACCGTTATGACGAATGTCAATGATTAACCCTGCTGTTTTGGTGATTGCAGGAAAGTACTCTTTAAAGGCTGTAAAGGTGACCTCATCCACAAAACTGTCAATAACAAGATGTCCGATGTTTCCGGGTAAAACAGAATAACTAACCGGAGTGTTGCTTTTCCATTCAAAAGGTTTACGGGATAGCGTTTTTTGCAACGTTTTACCATTGGCAGTTTTAAAGTCTAAAACAACTTTTGAATTTTCTGCACCGGTAAGTAATTCATAATGGTAAATTCTTCCAATACTGTCTTGCACCGTCGAAAAATGTAAGGTCGGACTGATATTTTTTTGAATATACTGCTGCACCGGAATACCGTCAATTTTTTCTAAAATCATTCCTTTTTGTATTTCTTTAAAGGAAGGATCATTAGATTTTATTTGATAGACAACAGCCTTACCATCAATATATTTAAAATGAATTGGCACAACATTAAATTTTTCTTTTCGAAAATGATACAAAGGAGGCAAAATTCGGGTGTGTCCATCTCTTAAATGTTGATTGAATTGCATCAATACTCCATAAGTCTCCATAATGTGATTGGTGGCCATAATTTTTGGCAAATAAGCCCGATACAAACTGTCCCAATTTACGTTTGGAATTAAATCAAAGTTTGCAAAATTGAATTTGGCTTCATGCCAAACAGTACTCAAAGCTTCAATTTTTTCTTCCAAACTTAACGTATTGACTATGAGACTGTCATTAAAGCCAGTATCAAAGGTCACTTTTGTAAACCGCTTGTTTTGGTACTTTTGATAGGTTAATGTGTCTAATTTTGACTGTGCAATGTTGGTTACTGACCAAAGAATTGCAAAAAAAAGAACTGTTGTTTTCATGATGATGTTTTTTGATGTGATTATAATTTTGACGAATTACGCTTGCTTTTGTGACCGATAGCGATGTTAATTTTTTGGAAGTGCTATGCCGGAGCCATAAACTGTTGCGGCACCATGCGTATAAAAAACCTCCCAAGGAACACTTTGCGGATCTATTAGCCATGATTTTTCACTTTTGGCATAACAGCAGGTGCAGTTACCTTCAGTAAGAACAGTACCTTTTGCCTCTTTCATGTTTTGATAGAGTTGAGCAAGTTCTGTTTCATCTGAGGCTTGAAAACCAAGGTGTTCAATGCCGGGCTGGTCTTTGGTAACAGAAAGGGCAAAGTTCAAGGCGGGATTGTCTAACAGCCATTTTGCATAGTCATTTTTTTCTACAACGGGTGCTTGTTGAAATAAAGCAGTATAGAAGTTTTTACTGATTTCTAAATCAGTTACTTTTAAGTGTACGTGAAATCGTTTCATGATTGTATTTTTTAAAGTATACTACCATGACGAAATAGTTATAAAAAAGATGCAAAAAAAAGCAAAAAAATTATTTAAGCTCCGTTTTTAGGAGCTTTTGAAGGGGTGCACAGCTGTCTTTTATTTGAAACGAAAGTAGCGTTCCGTTGGCATCGGTTTCAATATGACAACACGTGTATATCTCTTGCATAAGGAGTTGTCGGCCGCGTTGTACTCGTGATTTTACAGCAGGCAAGGAGAGGTTGAGCAGGCTCGCAATCTCTTGTTGTTTTTTGCCTTCAATGTCGGCAAGTTTCACGGGAACGGCATATTTTTCGGGTAGAAAATTTAAAAGAGGCAACACAAAAGCATCGGCTTCATCATAAGCGGTGGGTTCTTTGTCAAATTCAGTCCATTCGTGATTTTCTTGAATACCCGTTTTTTTGGATTGCTTTCTGTAGTGGTCTGCAATGGTGTTGGATGCAATTTGAAACAACCATGATCTGACGTTACGCACTCCTTGTTTGTGCATGCAAAAATCATATACTTTCAGCAATACCTCCTGATGGATATCTTCAACATCTTGAGTGTCTGAAACTCGTTTTTGAATAAAAAAACGTAAAGCGTTTTGGTGTTCAGACCAAAGCTCAGGAACATTACAGTTCATACCGTCAAATTTAGAATCAAAAATAATGAATTTATTGAAAAGAAAGAATTCGTTTGACTGTTTTGCTCTGTTTTTTTAATGCTGAACAAAATCACATACGTTCCATTTTTGCCAGAATCCCATCCACTTGGTGTAAATGCCTGCTGTTGTGATTTATCAAAAAACGAAACGTGTCACCCAATTTAAGTTTCAGTAAACTCGAAAGAGTAGTTGCAATTTTAACGTGGTTCAAACTTACGGTTCGTGATTGGTTCAACAAGTCAATAAGGTGCAACTGCTGAGCCAAAAAGGTGTCAAGCACGTTTTTGTCCAACGAAGTATGAATTGGATTCTTGCTTTTAAAAGTCTTCATTTTAACCATTTTCTCTTTGGGAAGCATACTTTGAGCAAAATAATTACCCAAAAAACCAGGGTTAAATTCAGCTTCGCTTTGCGATGTTGAATTTTTAATTTCACGTTCTATTTTTGGCAAATAAAAAGCACCATACAAATTCAAATGTTCCAAACATTCTAAAATGTTCCAAGAATTGGGGTCGTCTTTCCAAGTTAATGTGGCCAAAGTGTGGCTTTTGAGCTGTGCCACTCGGTTGCTGTTTAGTCTAGTTTGCTCAATAAGCGATTGTAATAGTTTTTCAGATTCCATATTTCCGATATTTCAGCAAAGGTCTAAAAAAGGAGTACAATAAATCTTGATGCAAATCAAGACTTTTTTAAACGTGAAAGCGTCTCAGCACTCATTCGTAAGTAGTTGGCAATATGCCTGCTTGGTATTTCTTGAAATAGTTGCGGACTCCTTTTCAATACCCGTTGATACCGTTCTTTAGGAGAGCTGGTTAAGATGTCTATTTCGCGTTCCATTTGCTGCACAACTAAGCCCTCCAAAATTTCAATCCACAAACTTGAATGAGCTTCTTCTTTTAGAAATTGGTCAATTTGTGGTTTGGTTATTATTTTTACAACTGTTTTTTTGATAGCCTGAATAAAAAATTCAGAGGGTTTGCCGGTCAAAAAAGAATCTAACGAAACAATTAAATTGTCTTTATAACCAAATCGAATGATTTGTTCTTCAAAATCATCCAAAATATAAACCCGCAAACTTCCACTTTCAACATAATACACATTGGTGTCAATGCTACCTTTTACCTTCAGAAATTCATTTCTTTCAAGGGTAACGGTTTTTTCAGAAAGAGCAATAATTGATTTCATATACTTTTTTTGATAACGGTATTTTTTTCTACATCCTTTTACGAGAATCAAACAGTAGTTTTTATCGTAAATGTAGCAGTGAGTCCCACACTGAAATTTCTGGGCAATTTGTGAACACCAAAGAGAGCTCGGGAGTGTTCTCCTTTTTTACCCAACACTTTTACAAACAAATCAGAAGCACCATTGGCAACTAGCGGAGCATCATCCCAATTTTCACCGGATTGGTAATAGATATCCAAATGATTGAGACCGATT
>JAUXNR010000013.1 GCA_030682755.1 Flavobacterium sp. | reverse complement strand
ATAAACCAATTGAAGATTTAAAAAAGTTAACGATATTAAATTATAATACATCAGAAAGTTTGAAATTCTCCAGCAAAGAGATTAGTGTTATTTATCACCTAATAATTGAAGAGATTATTAGATTTGAAAATGAATACATTAAATAAAAAAAGGAGCCCACTGGAGCTCCTTCTATCTTTAATAATCTTCGTCTTCTTCGTCATCGTCTGAAGGTTCGTCTTCAAAATCATCATCGTCATCATCATCATCATCAGAACCACCGGCATCTTTTAATAAATCCACTTCGGTGTCATCATCAGATGGAGCATCTTCATCTTCTTCGTCAACATCAACTTCATCAATATCGTCATCCAAATCTAATCCTTTAACCGGAGCGATAGTTTCTACTTCAACATCCAAATCATCATCTTCTTCAAAGTTTTCAATACGGGTAGCGAGTTTTTTACTCACTTTCACTAAATAAATAGTGTCTTCCGTACGAACTTCAACAGCTTCAATCAATTCGTTTTGAGCATTTCTAAAACGGATAATATCGGAATCTTCATAGCCATCAGGAAATTTTTCCACAAGCATTGATAGGATATCGTTCGTTAGTTTCGCATAATCAACAATAATTCTTCTCATAAAAAAATTTGTTATAAATCAAGTAAGTAAGCAAATATTAGTGGGGCAACTATAGTAGCATCTGATTCAATGATAAACTTAGGCGTGTTAATGTCTAACTTTCCCCAAGTAATTTTTTCATTAGGAACAGCTCCGGAATAGGAACCGTAACTGGTTGTTGAATCGGAAATTTGGCAAAAATAACTCCAAAACGGAATATCGTGCATTTCCATATCCTGGTATAACATTGGTACTACACAAATCGGGAAATCTCCTGCAATTCCTCCTCCAATTTGGAAGAATCCAACTCCTTTTCCTGCTGAGTTTTTTGGATACCAATCTGCCAACCACATCATATATTCAATACCACTTTTCATGGTGGTTGGTTTGAATTCTCCTTTAATGCAGTATGAAGCAAAAATATTTCCCATGGTGCTGTCTTCCCACCCGGGAACTACAATGGGTAAGTTTTTTTCTGCTGCTGCAACCATCCAAGAATCTTTTGGATCAATTTCGTAATATTGTTTTAAAACACCGGAATTGATCATCTGATACATGAATTCATGCGGAAAATAACGTTCTCCTTTTGAATCAGCATTGTTCCAAATATCAAATAAATGTGATTGTAAACGTCTGAAAGCTTCTTCTTCAGGAATACAAGTATCTGTAACTCTGTTGTAATGATTTTCTAATAAGTCCCACTCATCTTCCGGACTTAAGTCACGGTAATTTGGAACTCTTTTATAAGAATTATGAGCAACAAGGTTCATGATATCTTCTTCCAAATTTGCACCGGTACAAGATATGATGTGTACTTTGTCTTGACGAATCATTTCGGCTAATGATTTTCCTAACTCAGCTGTACTCATTGCTCCGGCCAACGTAATCATCATTTTCCCGTTTTCAAGCAAATGTTGTTCATATCCTTTTGCGGCATCAACAAGAGCTGCAGCATTGAAATGAAGATAATTTTTTTCAATAAATTGACTAATAGGTCCTTTACTCATTTTCTGTTTCTTAATTTGTATTCAATTAATTGCTTCTCAAAGAAAAACTTTTTTTTTTGAAAAGACAAACACTTTTTTGTGTCAAAAATGTTATTTTTTCTCGTATCCTAATATAGATAAAACTTGTTCGGCACTTTGTTGTTCTGAAAAAACTTCAGTAGCCAAAATTCCGTTTTCATCGCGATCAATCAAGATGTGTTTGGGTTGCGGAATCAAACAGTGGTGCAATCCGCCAAAGCCACCAATTGTTTCTTGATAAGCTCCGGTATTGAAAAAACCAATATATAAGGGTTTTTCTTTGTTGTATTTTGGTAAATAAACCGCATTCATGTTCTGTTCAGAGTTGTAATAATCATCGCTATCACAAGTTAATCCTCCCAACAAAACCCTTTCGTAGGTGTCGTTCCATCTGTTGATGGCCAACATTACAAAACGTTTATTGATTGCCCAAGTGTCCGGTAAAGTGGTAATGAAAGAAGAATCAATCATGTTCCATTTTTCACGGTCATTTTGTTGTTTTTGATATAAAACCTGATAGATTGCTCCACCACTTTCGCCAACGGTGAACGAACCAAACTCGGTGAAAATGTTTGGCACATCTACATCGGCTTCTTCACAGGATATTTTGATTTGATTGATGATTTCGTCAATCATGTATTGATAATCATATTCAAAAGCTAAGGAGTTTTTGATTGGAAAACCGCCGCCAATATTTAAACTGTCTAAGGTTGGACATTCTTTTTTTAATGCCACATATACCTTCATACATTTTAATAATTCATTCCAATAATAGGCCGTATCGCGAATTCCGGTATTGATAAAAAAGTGAAGCATTTTCAGTTCCACATTTTTATTTTCCTCAATTTGTTTTCTGTAAAAAGGAACAATATTTTTATATCCAATTCCCAAACGAGAGGTATAAAATTCAAATTTAGGTTCTTCTTCGGCAGCAATTCTGATTCCAATTTTAAATTTACCTTCAATTTTTTCTTGAAGTAAATCCAATTCTTCATAATTATCAATTACAGGAATCGTTTTGTTATGACCGTTATTGATTAATCGTGCAATGTTATCAATGTATTGTTCGCGTTTAAAACCATTACAAACTACATAGGTGTTTTTGTTGATTTTACCTTCAGCCATTAAATTTTCTACAATGTCAATGTCAAAAGCTGAAGACGTTTCAATGTGAATGTTGTTCTTGAAAGCTTCATTCATAATGAAACTAAAGTGAGAACTTTTGGTACAATAACAATAGTAATACTTTGCATCATACTTATTTTTTTCCATTGCTTTTCTAAACCAACCCTTTGCACGATTGATATTATTAGAAATTTGAGGTAAATAAGTAAATTTTAAAGGTGTGCCATACTGTTCAACAATTTTCATCAAATCAATATTGTGAAATTGAAGATTGTCTTTATTAAGCGTGAATTCTTCTTGTGGAAAGTAGAATGTTTGGTTGATTAAGTCGAAATATTTTGTATTCATTTAAATGTCAATAATTTAGATTAAAAGTAATGTAAAAAACCATTCAATCTAAATTTCAAACCCGAATATTTGCAAAAACAATTTGCAGTTTTTCGTGTAGTTGAATTAAACTTTCTGAAGTATCAAAATTTATGGAGTTTTTACGCATCAAAGAATTTTTCATAAAACGTTGAAAACCCCAATGAAGTCCAAAGGTTTCTTTGGCAAATACATTTCTATTTTGATTGTTTTTCATTGAGGCAAATGTAAAAAATATTATAACGGAATTACAAACCTAAACTTAAAAAAAATGTTATCTTTTATAATCTTCAAAAGAATTTATAATCCATTCGTTATCAGCTGATTGATTTATCTTTATTTTTCCGATTCCATCCAAGAGTGCAAATTGTACCGTACCATATTCATTTTTCTTATCATGAATTAACAAATCAAGTATAGGTTGGATGTCATTATCTTCAAAAATTACTTTATCAAAAATATCAAAAATAGTTTTTTTAATCTCATGGTATTCGTCATTTTGAAGCAATCCTTTTTGAAGGGA
>JAUXNR010000007.1 GCA_030682755.1 Flavobacterium sp. | reverse complement strand
CCCCTTCCCAAACTGCAATATGTTCGTTGGTTTCTCTTAAAAATAAAATTTCTTTTAAATAGGCATAAGGTGCATCCGGAAAAAGCAATAAAATGCTTTCTTCCTGATCAACGCCGCTTAAATATAAAATGTCTCGGTGTTGTGCAAAAGGCAAAGTAGTATCTGCACTAACAGGATAATTATCATTTGAATTAAACACAGCCACGCTGTTTGGTTTCATGGAAGCCACAAATTTAGCTCTGTTTTTTATGAATAAATTTTGATCAATTTGGTGGTATTTCATAAATGCTGACTTTTTGAATATTTCTCAAAAGTACTAAGTTTAAAAAAAATTTAAATGTAAATTGCAGGATAAAATTTCATATTTTTAAATTTCCAATCCTTATATCTTCTAAATAATGAGAAAAAAGTATTCCATTCTTATGCTTTTGGCAATCCAAATCGGATGGTCACAGAACGCTACTTTGCCTGAAACAGTTGCTACAGCTTTACAACAAAAAAGCAGTTTGGCAGAAAAATCATTGGTTAGAAATTTAACTTTTGAAAGTGTTGGTCCAACGGTTATGAGTGGTAGAGTGGTGGATGTTGCCGTAAATCCAATAGACCCAACTGAATTTTATGTGGGTTATGCTTCAGGAGGCGTTTGGCATACAAACAACAACGGGATGAGTTTTACGCCCATTATGGATAATGCTCCTACTCAAAACATTGGCTGTATTGCTGTTGATTGGAAAAATGGCACCCTTTGGGTAGGAACAGGAGAAAACAATTCATCACGCTCCTCTTATGCCGGAATTGGAATTTTAAAATCAACAGATAAAGGTAAAACTTGGGAAAATGTGGGTTTAAAAGACAGCCATCATGTTGGTAAAATTGTTATCAATCCAGCTAATCCCGATGAAGTTGTCATTGGTGTTATTGGTCATTTGTATTCAAAAAATGAGGAAAGAGGTGTTTTTAAAACAACTGATGGTGGAAAAACATGGAAAAAAACTTTGTTTATTGATGATGAAACCGGTGTGATTTCTGTTTCAGTATCACCTAAAAATTTTGCCATTCAGTATGCATCATCTTGGCATAGAGACAGAAAAGCATGGAATTTTTTAGGGAATGGTACCACTTCTGGAATTTATAAAAGTGAGGATTCCGGATCTACTTGGAAATTGGTTTCAACACCTGAAAGTGGTTTTCCAAATGGTGAAGGTGTGGGTAGAATAGGTTTGGCTGCTTTTGATAATGATATTGTTTATGCTATTCATGACAATCAATTTAAAAGACCTGCAACCGATTCAAAAAAATCAACGTTACCTGAAATGTTTAGTGTACCCGGTGATGTGTTTGAAGCTATTCCATCCAAAGAAATTAATAATTATTTAAAAACCTATGGTTATTCTGAAAAATATAGAGCAGAAAACATCAAACATTTGGTTTCCAATAATTATATGAAACCGGCTGAAGCCAAAAACTTTTTGCTAGATGCCAACAAAGCCTTGTTTGAAACCGAAGTTATTGGGGCCGAAGTTTTTAAATCTACAGACGGAGGAAAAACGTGGAAAAGAACCCATCAGGATTTTATTGATGATTTCTTTTATACCTATGGCTATTATTTTGCAAAAATCACGGTGGATCAATCCAATTCTGATAAAATTTATATTGGCGGTGTTCCAATCATTAAATCTGACGATGGCGGAAAAACCTTTGTGTCTATAAACAGAGAAAATGTACATGCAGATCATCATGCATTATGGGTAAATCCAAATAAACCCGGGCATTTGATAAATGGGAATGATGGCGGTTTAAACATATCTTATGATGATGGAGCTAATTGGATTAAATGTAATTCTCATAACGTGAGTCAATTTTACAGTGTAAATGTAGATTATCAAAAACCGTATAACATTTACGGTGGCATGCAAGATAACGGCGTTTGGGTGGGTCCGAGCAATTATAATTATAGTGTGGAATGGCATCAAGAAGGAAAATATCCTTATGAAAGTATTATGGGTGGTGATGGTATGCAAACACAAATTGACAGACGCAATCCGAATCTTGTTTTTACAGGTTTTCAATTCGGAAATTATTATCGAATCAACCGAGCAACCCAAAGTCAAAAATACATCTCTCCACGTGCTAAAAAAGACGAAAAACCGCTTCGCTATAATTGGCAAACTCCAATTTTGCTTTCCGGTCACAACCAAGATATTTTATATATGGGGTCACAATATCTTCACCGTTCGTTTAATCAAGGCGATGATTGGACAGCCATTTCACCGGATTTAACTCAAGGCGGAAAAGAAGGAAATGTAGCCTATGGAACCATTACTTCATTTAGCGAAAGTCCGTTTCAGTTCGGTTTACTTTATGTGGGAAGCGATGACGGACTGGTTCATGTTTCAAAAGATGGTGGAGCAAGTTGGCAAAAAATATCAGACAGTTTTCCAAAAGACCTTTGGGTTTCCAGAGTTGTGGCATCTGCTCATCAAAAAGAGCGGGTTTATGTTACTTTAAACGGTTACAGATGGGATGATTTTACTTCCTATGTTTATGTTTCCGAAGATTACGGACAAACATGGAAATCTATTGCGGCGGGAATCCCAACTTCACCGGTTAATGTGATTTTGGAGGATTCTGAAAATGCAACTATTTTATACCTTGGAACAGATAACGGTTTTTATGTTTCATTAAATCGCGGTGATTCTTGGCAACTTTTTATGAATGGATTACCAAATGTAGCCGTTCACGATGCGGTAATTCAAAAAGAAGCAAAAGATTTAATTGTTGGAACTCACGGACGTTCTATTTATAAAGTGAATTTAAAAAGTGTTCAATTTTTGAACGAAGAAACACTAGCTCAAAATTTAAAAATTATTGAACTGAGTCCTATCAGACATTCTGAAAATTGGGGTAGCAGTTGGAGCAAATGGTTACAAAGCAATCAACCCAATGTTACGCTTGATTTTTATGCAAAAAACAGTGGCGAGGTTTTAGTATCCGTTATCAACGAAATTGGAATATCTGTTTATGAAGATAAAATAACAGTTCAGGAAGGCATAAACCAATGGAAATATGATGCTTCAATTTCTTCAACGGGCAAAGAAAAATGGCAGAAAAAAATAAAAGACTTAAAATTGAAAGAAGCCAAAAACGGAAAGTTGTATTTGCCACCCGGAAAATATCAAGTTAAATTGACACAAGGTACGGCTTCGCAATCAACACCATTAGAGATAGTTAAAATAGAAAGAAATCAACAATAGCTTTAAAAGTAAACATATGTCTCATTTTAAGATGCTAAAAGCAGTAAGTTGTTTGGTGGTTTTGTTGCACGTTTCAATTGTGGTAGGTCAAAATAAAATGCCTTATCAATTATTTGATAAAAACGGCAAAAAAACAACGTATGACAAACTCATTAAAGCCGCTGAAAAAACGGAAGTTTTGTTGTTTGGCGAATACCACGATAATTCTGTGGTACATTGGTTACAATTAGAAATTACCAAAGATTTATCCGAAAAGAAAGCTTTAGTTTTAGGTGCCGAAATGATTGAAGCCGATAATCAAAAACAGTTGAATCAGTATTTGAATGGCGAGATCAATCAAAAAGCCTTTGACACCTTGGCCCGACTTTGGAACAATTATAAAACAGATTACAAACCCTTGGTTGATTTTGCCAAAGAACAAAAAATACCGTTTATTGCCACAAATGTGCCACGCCGTTATGCGAGTATGGTTTTTAAAAATGATTTTGAGTCGTTGGATGCTTTGTCAGACGAAGAAAAAAGTTGGATAGCTCCGTTACCCATTGCTTTTGACATTACTTTACCGGGATATCAAAACATGTTGGAAATGA
>JAUXNR010000912.1 GCA_030682755.1 Flavobacterium sp. | reverse complement strand
GCATTAGCAAAACAAAATTTTGCTTCAACTAAAACCAATAACATGCACAAATTAGCAAAACAATGGTTTAAAGTAATCGACCCCATTTTAAAACGCCACGGTATTCCGGAGGATTTCAGATACATCCCATTTGTTGAGTCTAAATTTCGTCAAGGTACTTCTAGTAAAGGGGCAGAAGGCTTTTGGCAATTTATGCCCGAAACTGCCATGCAATTTGGTTTACGTGTGGATGAAGAAGTGGATGAACGTTTAGACGTGGTTAAGTCTACTCATGCTGCATGCCGTTACTTAAAAACCTTATACAAAGAGTTCGGTAATTGGACTTTAGTTGCTGCAGCTTACAATGTGGGCGAAGGTAGTTTACTCAGAACCATGAATGCTCAGGATAATGACGATTATTATTCCTTAACATTGAACAGAGAAACATCTCAATATGTGTACAAACTTTTAGCTGCCAAAGAAATAATTACCAGGCCAGCTGAGTTTGGTTACACCATAAAATAAAAGCTTTTTAACCCATTCTTTAATCCGTTACAAACAAAATCTTGTAGCGGATTTTTTTTTGAAATATCTCAAAAGAAAAATTGCTTAATTTTAATAGTGCAAATGAAAAGCAATATTGTCTTAGATTATCTTAACGATTTTGTATCGCTTATTTACCCCCAAATTTGTTTGGGCTGCGGCAGTACATTGTTTAAAAATGAAGATATTATTTGTATTACTTGTTTGCACGACTTACCCTATACTAATTATCATCATTATTCCGAAAATCCGGTAGCAAAAAGTTTTTGGGGGAAAGTACCCATTGAAGCTGCTACTGCTTTTTTATTTTTTAAAAAAGGTACTCGAGTACAAACACTCTTACACCAATTAAAATATAGAAATCAAAGTTCGGTTGGATTGAAATTAGGTAAGATTTACGGAAATATACTTCTAGAAGCCGAACCGTACAATAAAATACAGGGCATTGTCCCGGTACCTCTTCATCCACATAAATTAAAAAAACGAGGTTACAATCAAAGCGAAGTATTTGCCAAAGGAATTTCGGAAGCAAGTGGCTTACCAGTTTATCTCAACTTACAAAGAAATAAATTTACAGAAACTCAAACCAGAAAAAGTAGGTTTGAACGATTTGAGAATGTCGATCAAGTTTTTATAATCGAAAATCCACAAGAAATTGCCAACAAACATTTACTACTGGTTGAT
>JAUXNR010000903.1 GCA_030682755.1 Flavobacterium sp. | reverse complement strand
TAAAAACCATGATGCTATACATTTTATTTTGAAAAATGGTAGCAAACGTATTTCCGAAAAGAGGTCCGATGATATCACTTGATTTAAGAGCTAATATTTTGTCTTTGTACTGATAAAATGTTTCACTTGTGTTTGTTGCTTTTGTACCCAATTGTGAGGCTAAATCATCATTGCTTCCGTTTCTCGCTCCTAATAAAGATGCTTTTGTGACTTCTTCAATACTTTCAAAATCATATTCCTCATTTATGGTGCCTTCCATCATTAAAATCATAGAATTTTGGTAACGTAGTTGATACATTTTTATAGTTGAATCACCAGCATCTGTTTCGATGGTAACTTCTTCAAATTTTGGTTCTGCCGGAAACGTAATGTCAAAAGTTGTGGTTTTTATGTGTTGTGCATTGCTATAAAATGCTATCAATAATATACTTACTATCAGAAGGTGTTTTTTCATTAGGAAATAGTTGTATTTAAAAGCCTAAAAATACTATTTTTACGTAAAAATTGAACAGTTATGTCACAAATTGATTGGAAAACAGCAAAAGAATTTGAAGATATCACCTATAAAAAATGTAATGGTGTGGCTCGAATAGCGTTTAACAGACCTGATGTTAGAAATGCTTTCAGACCCAAAACCACTTCTGAATTATATCAAGCTTTTTATGATGCTCAAGAAGACACCTCAATTGGTGTAGTTTTACTTTCAGCGGAAGGGCCTTCTTCCAAAGACGGCGTATATTCTTTTTGTAGTGGTGGCGATCAGAAAGCCAGAGGTCATCAAGGTTATGTGGGTGAAGATGGTATGCATCGTTTGAATATTCTTGAAGTACAGCGTTTGATTCGTTTTATGCCAAAAGCGGTTATTGCTGTGGTTCCGGGATGGGCTGTTGGTGGCGGACACAGTTTGCATGTGGTTTGCGATTTGACTTTGGCAAGTAAAGAACATGCCATTTTTAAACAAACCGATGCTGATGTAACCAGTTTTGATGGCGGTTATGGTTCAGCGTATTTAGCCAAAATGGTCGGACAAAAAAAAGCCAGAGAAATTTTCTTTTTAGGTAGAAATTATTCGGCTCAGGAAGCTTTTGAAATGGGAATGGTGAATGCCGTTATCCCTCACGATGAATTAGAAAATACGGCTTATGAATGGGCTCAGGAGATTTTAGCAAAATCGCCAACGTCAATTAAAATGTTGAAATTTGCCATGAATCTTACAGATGATGGTATGGTGGGCCAACAAGTTTTTGCGGGTGAAGCAACACGTTTGGCCTATATGACAGACGAAGCAAAAGAGGGGAGAGATGCGTTTCTGGAAAAACGCAAACCTAATTTTGAAAAAAAATGGTTACCTTAATCGTGAACAAATACCACAACTACATTGGAAAATTTTACTAATAATCAAATTGATTTTGATACATTACCAAAGTTTGAAGAAATTACATTTACTCCGCTTCATAAAGATTATCTGAATGTAATTTATATTGGAAACGCTATTTTTTCTGTATTGTTAACCTTAGCATTTTTTGGTTTATTACTTTTTAATGAGGATTCTCGGGAGTATTTACTGCCTTTAATTTTAATTAAAATTTTAATTATTGGATTGTTATTTTGGATATCAACAATTGCTTTCAGAAAAAAAGGGTATGCAATCAGAGAAAAAGATGTGGTGTTCAGAAAAGGACTTTTGGCAACAACCACTACGATAATTCCATTTAACAGAATACAACACGTGGCTTTGCATGAAGGTGTATTGTCACGTATGTATGATTTGAGCGAATTACAAGTTTATACAGCTGGTGGAAGCAGTAGCGATTTACATATTTCTGGATTGCCGAAAATGCAAGCTGAAAAAATGAAAACGTTTTTAATGGGAATTATTGAAAGTGAAGAGTCTAAACAAGCAGAAGAACCAACCCTACCTGAACTTCCCATAGATTCAGACGAATTGGAGCGTAACGAAGATGCCAAATCAGAACAATGATAAACTACGATTTTAGTCAACCACAACGGCAATCCATAAAAGGAATTGCTATCATGTTTGCTGACACCATCCAGGGAATTATCCGAGGATTGTGGGCACCTTTACTTTTCGTTTTGTATAAAATGGATTGGACAAAAATCCTAGTCACGGCCGGTTTGTTTGTTTTAATCATAGTTGTAGTTGGGGTTGTTGCTTATTTAAAATACATCAATTTTACCTTTTATTTAAATACGAAACTGCAGGAATTTGTCATTCAAAAAGGGGTTTTTAATAAAGATAAAATTACCATTCAATTAAATAAAATCCAACAAGTAAATATCAATCAATCCCTTGTTCAAAAATTAGTAGGCGTATATAGTCTGGATATTGACACGGCCGGAAGCACAAAAAAAGAAGTTAGCATCAGGGCGATTGACTTGAATATGGCTAATTATTTAAAAGAATTACTATTAGAGAACGAAAACGCCGGGACTGCTGAAAACCAAGTGATTGAAGAAAGCAAGCCGTTTTTAAAAGTTAGTTTTCTTACCTTGATTAAAGTGGGTTTAACCTCAAATTACGGACGAAGTATTGCACTAATCATTGGTTTTATTGGAACCTTGTATAATGGAATTTATGATTTTAAAGAAACTTTTGAAGTAGATGATGACCAAGTTGAAGGTTATATTGATCAAGGGGTAAACTACTTTTCAATTTCTTTCATTTTATTGTTGATTTTGATTGTTGTAATCAGTTTGAATGTTGGAAGAATGATTATCAGGTATTTTGAGTACCAAATAAAAAAACAAAATCAATCTTTAATTGTAAGCCACGGATTGATTGCCAAAAAAAATACCTTACTCAAACCCATAAAAGTGCAAACAACACTTTTTTCTCAAAATTACTTTCAAAAGAAATTGAATCTTTTTACCATGGAGTTGAGTCAAGCTTCTTCTGGGGATAATTTTGAACAAGAAAATGCAAAGAAAGCTACTATAGAAATCCCAGGATGCAGTTTGTCTGAACGAGACATAATACTAAAAATGATTTATGGAAAAAGGGATGAACAAAAAGAAATAGTTATACCCAATTTCAGATATTTGATTAAGGCTATTTTATTGAGTGTTGTTGTGCCAATAGCCACAGTTGTTTACCTCGGTTTATTTATTTTACCTGAAGTCCGCGATTATTTTCCGTTAATTTTAGTATATTTAATCTTTGTTTTAACGGTGATTTGGTTTAAATTTAGAAATTATAGAATGTATTTGAGTTCAGATTTTATTGAACTCAAAAAAAATGCATGGGATGTTCAACATCAAATTTTGGAAGTATATAAAATTCAAGGCATCACAACAAAACAGTATTTTTGGCATAAAAATGCAGATGTGGCTCACATCACTTTTCATACAGCTGCCGGTGATGTTAATTTTAAATTCGCAAAGTATTCTAAATTAAAAAAGTGGATTAATTATTGGTTGGCAGAAGTAGAACGTAGTTCTAAAAAATGGATGTAATTTTACAATAAATTAAAACAAAATGAAACATTGGATTGATGCAGCGAGAGTAAGAACACTTCCGCTTTCAGTATCTGGAATATTAGTAGGAAGTTTTTATGCCTTGTCCAGACCAACACAAGAGATTCTTACACCAACACAAGTGTTTAGTTGGAAGATATTTGGATTGTTAATTTTAACAACCATTGGTTTGCAAGTGCTTTCAAATTTTGCAAATGATTACGGCGATGGTGTAAAAGGAACAGATAACGAAGATCGGATTGGCCCCAAAAGAGCTATTCAGAGTGGCGTCATTTCGCCT
>JAUXNR010000594.1 GCA_030682755.1 Flavobacterium sp. | reverse complement strand
TTTTTAGAGAAGGCATATCACCTTTTATCAGCCATCGGTTATGCTAGTTTTATTCTTCCTCATAGGTTCTTTAAAACGGACTATGGTGAAGGTTTACGAAAATTTTTATCGACAAATAAATCAATAACAAAAATCGTTGATTTTGATGGATTTATGGTATTTAAAGATGCAAGCATAAATACATGCGTAATACTATTATCGAAATCGCCAAAGGACAATTATAAATTTGCACAAATCAAATTCATTCGTAAACCAGATTCAGAATTACCAAAATTTTTAGAAAAAATTGACTTAATAGATGAATTATTTGATAAAGACTTAATAATAAGTAATTTATCTACAAAAGAATTTAACGAAAACCCATGGATTTTTATTTTTTCCAATGAGAAAGATATTTGGAAAAAATTTACTTCAAACAAAACTAGATTAGGTGATATTTCGAGTCAAATTTTCCAAGGATTAAAAACTGGATCAGATGCAATTTTTTCAATTAAGATAATTCATCAATTTGATAATTACTCCGAAATAGAATGTCCGTTTGATAATAATATTTACAAAATAGAAAATGATCTGTTATATCCTCAAGTAAAAGGTGGAGACATGAAACGATATTTTGTAAATGAAACAAATAAGGCTGTAATTTTTCCTTACAAAAATGGAAAATTGATAGAAAAAAAAGAGTTTGAAAAATCCTTTCCACTAACTTGGAAATATTTATTAACTCATAAATATTACCTAGAAAAAAGGGAGGGAGGAAAGATGAAAGGTGATTCTTGGTATGGTTATACGAGAACTCAAGCTTTATCATCGATGCAACAAAAAAAGATCTTAACTCCCGAATATTATGCTGACGCGTCTTATTGTATCGACCAACAAGGTAAATATTTCTTCTTTGGTGGCGGTGCTGGTGGATATGGGATCGTAATAAACGATATTAACAACTTTTATATTCTTGGCCTTTTGAATAGCAAACTTATCGATTGGGGTCTACAAAAAATTAGTGTTCGGCAGTATCAAACTGCATTTTCATATGTAAAGAAATATATTGAACAAATACCAATAATTTCAATTGATAATTCAGATTCAGGAAAGATTAATTTGTATAATCAAATTATCGCGCTAGTCGAACGCATGCTAGAACTGCACAAACGCGATCCCCAAACCCCGCAGGAAGCCGACCGCATCCAGCGCGAAATCGCCGCCACCGACGCTGCTATTGATAAGCTGGTCTATGAGTTGTATGGTCTGACGGAGGAGGAAGTGAGGATTGTGGAAGGGGCGAGTTAGTTGACAGTTGAAAGTGGAAAGGAAAAGAACCAAGGCTGAAGGCCAAGAGCTTAAGGGAAAATTAATGG
>JAUXNR010000901.1 GCA_030682755.1 Flavobacterium sp. | reverse complement strand
TGGAGATACTTTAAAAAAGGTGAAAATTCATGTCATTGGAAATGGAACATTTTATCAAAGAAATATTCTGAATATAATTAATGATTCTATTCAAAAGGAAATCAATTATCCTTTGGAGGAATTAGAAGAATTAATGAAAAGACATTATTTTAATAATGGAAAAATTGAAAATTATTCTGTTTCGTCTGACAAAGCAATCGTTTTAATTACTTTAAAAAATGAAGAAAAATCAAAAAATCTGAAAAAATATTTAATTGCTTTTACTAGAGCCCAAAATTCTATCAATCAAAAAAATAAAAGTACTATGAATCTTCCTATATTTATAGAAACTTTTATATCTCCTCTTCCAATAAATCCCAATGTAATTGATAAATAAAATTTAAAACAAAAAAACTATCTTCGCTTTGTTGTAGTAAACAACGAATTTTGAATGAAGAATAAGGAATTTTGAAGTTTTATTAATTGAACGATATCCTCCAAACACCAATCGAATACCTCAAAGGCGTGGGTCCTTCCCGTGGCGAAATGCTGCGAAAGGAACTCAGTATTCATCGGTATGGTGATTTATTGACGTTGTTTCCGAACCGATACATAGATAGAACGCGGTATTACAAAATCAATGAATTGCAAGCCGGAAATACGGAAGTGCAAATTGTCGGCAAAATCATTCACATCAAAACCGTTGAACAGAAAAAAGGTCGTGGTCGTTTGGTTGCCACGTTTATAGACGACACCGGCGAAATGGAACTCGTTTGGTTTCAAGGTCAGAAATGGATTCGGGAAAGTTTAAAACTCAATACGCCTTATGTGGCTTTTGGAAAAGTCACTCCTTTTTCGAGACAGTTTAACATGGCTCATCCGGAATTGGAATTATTGGAAGAACACAAAGAAAGTCTTCGTTCGGCCATGCAACCTGTTTATCCTTCCTCCGAAAAACTGACGCAAAAAGGCATTTCCAATCGCACCATCAATAAAATGATGCAGCAATTGTTTTTGGAAACCCAAGCTCGTTTTTTGGAAACCTTACCTGTAAATCTGATTGAGGAACTAAAGCTTATTCCTAAAAATGCGGCGTTGTTTAACATTCATTTTCCGAAAAGTCAAGACTTGTTGGCGAAAGCTCAATTTCGTTTAAAATTTGAAGAATTGTTTTTTATTCAACTGCAATTAATCACCAAAAACCTTATTCGGAAGCATAAAATCAAGGGACATCCGTTTGAAAAAGTGGGCACTTATTTCAACGATTTTTATCAAAATCATTTGCCGTTTGAACTTACGAATGCACAGAAGAAAGTGTTGAAAGAAATTCGCAACGACTTAGGTAGCAATGCTCAAATGAATCGATTATTGCAAGGTGATGTAGGTTCCGGAAAAACCATTGTAGCTTTGATGTGTATGTTGATTGCTTTGGACAATGGTTTTCAAAGTTGTTTGATGGCACCCACAGAAATTTTAGCCACGCAACACTATATTGGGTTAACCGAATTGGCAAAAGATTTGAATATCAACATTAAATTATTGACCGGATCCACCAAAACTTCGGAACGAAAAATTATTCACGAACAATTGGAATCCGGCGAATTACATATTATCATTGGAACCCATGCTTTGTTGGAAGATAAAGTGCAATTTCAAAATTTGGGCTTGGCTATTATTGACGAACAACACCGATTTGGTGTGGAACAACGGTCGAAATTATGGAAGAAAAACGACATACCGCCGCATGTTTTGGTGATGACGGCCACACCGATTCCCAGAACGTTAGCGATGAGTTTGTATGGCGATTTGGATATTTCTGTAATTGACGAATTACCGCCGGGACGAAAACCCATTCAAACCGTGCATCGTTATGATTCCAATCGCTTGAAAGTATGGAAATTTTTGAAAGATGAAATCGCAAAAGGTCGTCAAATCTATATTGTTTATCCGTTAATCAACGAAAGTGAAAAAATGGATTACAAGGATTTGATGGATGGTTATGAAAGTATTTCGAGGGATTTCCCGTTGCCACATTACAGTGTTTCTATTGTTCACGGACAAATGAAAGCGGCAGATAAAGAAGAAGAAATGCGACGTTTTGCCGCTGGAAAAACCAATATCATGGTAGCAACCACTGTGATTGAAGTCGGAGTAAACGTACCCAATGCCAGTGTGATGGTTATTGAAAGTGCCGAGAGATTTGGATTGTCACAATTGCACCAACTTCGCGGTCGTGTAGGTCGAGGTGCCGAACAGAGTTATTGCATTTTAATGACGAGTCACAAATTAAGTGCCGACAGCAAAACCCGCCTAGAAACCATGTGTCGCACCAACGACGGATTTGAAATTGCCGAAGTCGATTTAAAACTTCGCGGACCGGGAGATATTATGGGAACACAACAAAGCGGTGTATTGAATCTACAAATTGCCGATTTGGTGAAAGACCGAGATATTTTACAAGTCGCCCGACACGAAGCCATTAAACTCTTAAAAAAAGATGCTTCCATGACTTTACCAGAACATCAAACGTTGCGAAAGGTTTTTATAGAGATGAGTAAGAAGAAGACTATTTGGAATTATATTAGTTAGTTTTTTTAGGGTTAAAAGGTTAAGGGGTTAAAAGTTTAAAGGTTTAAAATTGTTTAAGTTGGTTTAATTTAGTTTATAGATGCTTACAGTGACTTGCATCATTTTGAAATTTATTTTCGCTTCAATCATTTAATTTTTCTGTATATTTATGGCTTTTATTCTAAAACCCAATACATGAGAAACTTTATTCACGTGTTTTTTATCTTGTTTGTAACAACTCTTTTTTCACAAGATTATTTCCCAAAAAATGACGGCGTTCGTCAAAATTTCAAATCACAGATTGCCATTACCAATGCTACTATTTACGTTTCTCCGAGTCAAAAATTGGAAAAAGCGACTATTTTATTGGAAGGCAATCGTATTTTGGATGTTGGCACTGCTGTTACCCTTCCAAAAAATGCAACCGTTATTGATGCATCGGGCAAAACCATTTATTCATCCTTCATAGATTTGTATTCTGAATTTGGTTTTGTTAAACCATCAGCCCCACAACGAGGAGGTGGCAATGCTGCATCTTATGAACCTTCCAGACAAGGATATTATTGGAACGACCATATAAAACCGGAATATCAAGCCTTTGAAAACGTTACTTACGATGCTAAAATAGCTGCCGGACTTCGTGAAATTGGATTTGGTACCGTTTTGAGTCACAATAGCGATGGCATTATTACCGGAACGGGATTACTTTGGACCTTAAACGATGCTGACAATAATGCGACTCGAATAGTAAATCAAAAAGTGTCACAACATTTCACCTTCAGACGAAGCAGAAATTCCCGTCAATCTTATCCTTCATCATTAATGGGTAGCATGGCATTAATACGTCAGGTGTATCACGATGCGGCTTGGTATGAAAAAGGAAATTCTAAAACTGTTGACATGTCTTTAGAAGCTTTTAATCAAAATAAAAAACTACTCCAAATTTTCAATGCCGGCGACAAACTGAATGCCTTGCGAGCTGCAACAATTGGTAAAGAATTTGGCGTAAACTACCTCATTAAAGGAAGTGGAAACGAATTTGAACGCATTGAAGAAATTAAAAAAACAGGAGCCACTTATATTATTCCATTAGAATTTCCGGAAGCTTATGATGTTTCCAATTCTTTTTTGGCCTATCAAGTGAGTTTAACCGATATGAAATTTTGGAACCAAGCTCCATTCAACTTAAAAATACTGGCAGAAAACAATGTCAATTTTGTTTTGACGGCTTCCGATTTAAAAAATCAAAAAGAATTTTTAAACCAATTGCGAAAAGCGGTGGCTTATGGTTTGCCGAAAGAAAAAGCGTTAGCAGCCTTGACAACTACTCCCGCAAGCTTAGTAAATCAATCTGAAAATTTGGGAAGTTTAAAAAAAGGAAGTTTGGCTAATTTTATTTTAACTTCGGGAGATTTGTTTGATTCTAAAACCATCATCCATGAAAATTGGGTACAAGGCAACCGAACTATTTTATCAAAATTTGACGGATCAGACATCAGGGGTACTTATGATTTGGTGATTAATCAAATAAATTATGAGTTGAAAATTGAAGGTGACTTAACCAAACCTGAAGCCAAAATTACCAAAGACAGCATCACCTTTGAGACCAAAACACAATTTAGTGACCCTTGGATTAATTTGGTAATCAAAAGCAAAGACAGCTCTGCAAAAGGTTATATGAGATTAAATGGCACGTGGAATAATTCGGCGATAAAAGGAAAGGCATTTTTAGAAAACGGTTCAGAAACCAATTGGATTGCCCGGATAAAAGAAGCCAACAAAGAAAAAGAAAAACCCGCAGATGAAATTGTTGTCCCTGAAATGGTTCCGGTAACATATCCTAATGTTGCTTTTGGAAATTCAGAAAAGCCAAAACAAGAAACCCTTTTGTTTAAAAATGCAACCGTTTGGACCGGTGAATCCGAAGGAATTTTAAAAGAAACCGATGTTTTAATACAAAACGGAAAAATTGTTCGAATCGGGAAAAATATAGTTGCCACAAATGCAAAGACAATTGATGCAACCGGAAAGCATTTAACCGCCGGAATCATTGATGAACATTCCCACATTGCCATTTCAAGTGGCGTTAATGAAGGTGGACAAAATTCATCTGCTGAAGTAACGATTGAAGATGTAATCAACTCAGAAGACATCAATATTTACAGAAACTTATCCGGAGGTGTTACTTCGGCAAACCTTTTACACGGTTCTGCCAATCCAATTGGAGGAAGAGCAGCATTTATTAAATTAAAATGGGGTTATTCGCCAGAAGAAATGCTTGTAAAAGATGCTCCAAAATACATCAAATTTGCTTTGGGAGAAAATGTAAAACAATCCAATTGGGGCAATGCTGGATCACGTTTTCCGCAAACAAGAATGGGTGTTGAACAAGTATATGAAGATTATTTTACCCAAGCTTTAACGTATGAAAAAGAATGGAAAACCTACAACGCTTCAAAAAACAAAAATAAAATTAAGCCGCGATATGACATTGAAATGGAAGTCTTGGTTGAAATTTTAAACAAAAAAAGATTCATCACTTGCCATTCCTATGTGCAATCTGAGATTAATATGTTGATGAAATTGGCCGACAGGTATCAATTTAAAATTCAAACCTTTACACACATTTTAGAAGGCTATAAAGTAGCCGATAAAATGGCAGCTCACGGCGTTGGGGGTTCAACCTTCTCTGATTGGTGGGGTTATAAATTTGAAGTAAAAGATGCTATTCCTCACAACGCGGCCTTGATGCAAGGTGAAGGTGTTTTGGTTTCAATCAACTCTGATGATGCCGAAATGTCTCGCAGATTGAATCAAGAAGCGGCAAAAACCGTAAAATACGGCAATGTATCCGAAGAAGAAGCTTGGAATTTTGTCACGTTAAATCCGGCACGCCTACTTCAAGTTGACAACCGATTGGGAAGCATAAAAGTAGGCAAAGATGCCGATGTTGTTTTATGGTCAGACAGCCCGCTTTCCATTTATGCTAAAGTGGAAAAAACAATAATTGACGGTATTGTCTTTTATGATTTAGAACAATCAGAAGCGATTATTGAAAACATTCAAAAAGAGCGTAACTTGATGATCAATCAATTGCTAGATGCAAAAAATAAAGGCAGTAAAACGCAAACTCCAAAAAGACGGGAAGTGAAACATTACCATTGTGACACCTTACTTGAAGAATTTTAATTTTATTAAAAATGAAAAAATACACACTATATATCTCGTTATTGCTGGCTTCAATTAGTTGGGGACAACAAACACCGGCACCCAAACAAAATCAATCAATTTTGTTGATTGGAGGAACCGCACATTTAGGAAACGGTAAAATTCAAAAAAACAGCATGATTTCCATTATTGACGGAAAAATTCAATATGTTGTTGACGGAACCTTAGCCAGACCTGCAAAACATGACACCATAATCATGGTAAATGAAAACCATCATATTTATCCGGGTTTTATTGCACCAAATTCTACCCTAGGCCTGGTGGAAATTGATGCTGTTAAAGCGAGTGATGATGTTCGGGAAATGGGAGAAATGAATCCACACATTCGAAGCATTATTGCATACAATGCCGAATCATTAATTACAGAAACCACACGTCCGAATGGTGTTTTATTGGCTCAAATCACACCACGCGGCGGCAGAATTTCGGGAACTTCTTCTGTGGTACAATTGGATGCTTGGAATTGGGAAGATGCCGTTATTAAAGCCGACGAAGGCATTCATTTAAACTGGCCCAGAAGTTATGTCAGAACCGGATGGTGGGCAGAACCGGGTGGCATTGAAGCCAATAAAGAGTATGAAAATCAAATAAAAGCGATTCAAGACTTTTTTTCGCTTTCATCCAATTATTTGAGTGGCGATAGAAAAAACAAAGACATTTCTCTGGAAGCGATGAACGGTTTGCAAGCCGGAACAAAAAAATTATACGTTCATGCTGATGGCGAAAAAGAAATACGCGATGCTCTTTTATTTAAACAAAAAAATAAAATCGCTAAAATGGTGATTGTGGGTGGGTATTATGCTTTTAAAGTGGCTGATGATTTAAAACAAAATCAAGTAAGCGTTTTATTAAAACGTGTTCATGATTTACCGTTATTGGAAGATGAAGATGTAAATTTGCCTTATAAAAATGCCGCACTTTTGGTAAAAAAAGGAGTTTTAACGGCACTTCAAAACCAAGGTGATATGGAACGCATGCAAACCAGAAACCTACCCTTTTATGCAGGAACCTGTGCTACTTGGGGTTTAACCAAAGAAGAAGCATTACAATTAATCACTTCAAATGCAGCAGAAATATTGGGTATTTCAGAACAATATGGAACGTTAGAGCATAATAAAAGTGCCACGTTATTCATATCTGAAGGTGATGCTTTAGACATGAAAACCAACAAAGTGACGCATGCTTTTATTGATGGCAGAATGATCAGTTTAGACAGCCGTCAGGATGAATTGTATGAACGCTATAAAGGTAAATTTGAACAACAGAAGAAATAAAATAAAAACACTTTGAAAAAGATTACTTCCTTACAAAACCCAATTATTAAAGCCTTAGTCCAATTGCAGGAAAAATCAAAAACACGCAATCAGAAAGGCACATTTTTGGTAGAAGGTAAACGAGAAATTGAATTGGCTCTAAAAGGCGGATATGAGCTGGAAACTATTTTTTTTTTACCAGAATTAATTTCAGAAAATGAACTAAGCTTTTATTCATATAATGATTGTATTGAAATAACAAAAGAAGTTTATCAAAAATTAGCCTATCGCGATTCTACAGAAGGTCTGTTGGCTGTAGCAAAATCTAAAAAACACCAATTATCTAATTTAAAACTTTCTGAAAACCCTTTAATTTTGGTAGCAGAAGGCATTGAAAAACCGGGAAATTTAGGGGCTTTACTTCGAACAGCCGATGCAGCAAAAATTGATGCCGTGATTATTGCCAATCCAAAAAGTGATTTGTATAATCCTAATATTATTCGTTCTAGTGTGGGTTGCCTATTCACAAATCAAATTGCAGTTGCCACTACTAAAGATGCGGTTGCCTATTTAAACATGAAAAATATTGCCATTTATTCGGCAACATTACAAAATTCAAACAGCTATCATTTAGAAAATTATACAACGCCAACGGCACTTGTTGTGGGTACAGAAGCAACCGGTTTGAGCGAACTTTGGCGAACGGAAAGCAAACAAAACATTGTCATTCCGATGCAAGGTGAAATTGATTCTATGAATGTTTCGGTTGCAGCCGCTATTTTATTGTTTGAAGCTAAAAGGCAGCGGGGGTTTTAAATTAGAAGCTACATGTTTTGTGTATAAAAATTGAAGTCTTTCAAAATTGTCCGAATAAAATCAGTATCATTTCCTGAAGTATTTTTAATTCCGGTAACTTCTTCAATTTTTGTTCGCAATTTGATTAAAGTGGCATAATCTCTTTTAGAAACTGCCAAATTATAAGTCTCTTTAATAATTCGTGCATCGTTATCACTTAACTTAATCACTAAAGGATACGTTGGAACATAGGCCGTGTCAATTTCTTCTAAAATAGTGTGATTGATACTGATATTGTTTTTTAAACTTATCACAGCAGTTCCGGCTGTCATATCGCCCAAACGTTGTGTTTTTTTACTTATTATCATTGTTATCAAACCAATCACACCACTGCTAATATTTACATCCACGATTCTAAAAATCCAACGTATAATATAATCGCCAAACGAAGCTTGATAGCCATCAATTTTTACCACTTTAGTTTTCATCAAACGTTTTCCTATTGTTTGACCTTCTAACAAACTTTCCATTATCAACGAATAGAAAATAACCGGCGAATAAAACAATACATAAATTGCAGCCTGAGACCAATTATCCATTTTCGCAATCGAATCATTGACTTTTAACCAATAAAAAAAGATACCAAAAATGGTTATGGCATAAGCTGTTTTAACCAATAAATCAAGTAGATAGCCAAACATCCTATCGGCAATTGTAGCCGCTGTAAAATTAATATTCACATTTTGTGTTGTGGTTATGGATAATTCTGACATATTTTATATTTTAGCAAACCATGAGAGAAATTGCGTTTATTAAGCAAAATAAAGAAAAATGGCTTGAATTTGAACAAGCTATTTTTGGTAAAGCTAAAAAAAATCCTGATGAAATGGCTGGTTTATATATCCATTTGGTCAATGATTTATCCTATGCACAAACCTACTACCCTAAAAGTAAGACGGTTGTATATTTAAATTATTTAGCCTCTCAAATATACCAGAAGATTTATAAGACCAAAAGAACGGAACAAAACAGGTTAATTTATTTCTTTTCCACTGAAGTACCGTTACTTGTTTACCACTACAGACGCTATTTAATTTATGCATTTGTACTGTTTTTTGCCTGCACTGCCATTGGTGTTTTGTCTGCAAAATATGATCCTGATTTTGTTCGCTTGATTTTAGGCGATCAGTATGTTAACATGACCCTAGAAAATATCAAAGAAGGAAATCCGGTTGCTGTATATAAATCTGGTAGCAATTGGGGTGGATTTATTGCAATCACCATGAACAATTTATACGTTGGACTGCGTTGCTTTTTATTTGGAATTTTTGCCGGTTTTGGTACTTTTTATATCATGCTTCAAAACTGTATCATGTTGGGTTCTTTTCAATATTTCTTTTACCAAGAAGGTGTTTTTTGGGAAAGTGTTCGCGGTATTTGGATTCACGGTTCCATGGAAATTTTTGCCATTGTTATTGAAACTGCGGCCGGGTTTATATTGGGAGCCTCCATCCTATTTCCGAAAACCTATTCCCGAATGACTTCCTTTAAAATAGGATTTAAAGATGGGTTAAAAATATTTTTAAGTACAATGCCTTTCACGATTGCCGCAGGTTTTTTAGAAGGTTTTATCACCCGATATGCTTTGGAAATGCCAAATTGGCTTAATGTGGTGATTATTCTTTCAACGTTACTGATGATTTCTTTTTATTTTTTAATCTTTCCGTTCTTCGTACATTCCAAAATGAAAAATCAACTATTAAAAAAGTAGGCTATGTTTCAATTGTTAAAACTTAGAAATTTCAGCGACTATATTTCAGATACTTTTTCTTTTTTTAAAGAAACAGGTAAACATTATTTCACACATTATTTTGTTATCAATGGAGGTTTTTTGTTAGTGCTTTCGGTACTGATTTATTTTGTTTTTAAAGTTTATTTTGAATTACTTTTTTCAAATATTGGCACAGTAAACCAAGATTTTGGTGCTCTTGAAAACTTTTTCAACAATAATCTTGGATTAATTATTGGTGTTGTTGCAACATTATTTATTTTAATTCTTTTTGTGTCGTTGTTGAACTTTTCCTATCCCATATTATATTTGAAACTATACGAAAAAAATAAAGGCAACTCTTTTTCAACTTCCGAACTTTTAAAAGAGTTAAAAAGTAATCTCGGACGTATTACAGGTTATTTTATTAAACTTTTTCTAATTTCAATCCCGCTCCTACTTCTTCTAGGCGTTGTAATGATGCTTTTAGTTTTTATTATCATTGGAATTCCATTGATTTTGATTGTCTTTCCAGCCTATTTAGCTTGGATGAATTTAAGTTTATTTGTGTATTTGAATTCCAATAAAGGCTTTTTTGATTCTCTAGGCAAAGGTTTTTCGCTTTTAAAAGACAATTTTTGGCCCATTATCGGTTCTAATTTAGTAATGCTCGTAATCATTCAAATCGTGATGACTGTTTTAACGATG
>JAUXNR010000593.1 GCA_030682755.1 Flavobacterium sp. | reverse complement strand
GCACTCATCCCGATTCCTCCGATGCCTATGAAAAAAATGTTATGTATTTGATTTAGATTCATTTTATATTTTAATGGCTTTGCTAAAACTATTTTATCAATTTTATTATTTCTGCCACAATATCTTGCGTTGCATTTGGTCTTGCTAATTTTCTGCAATTTTGACTCAATTCCTTTTGTAATACTTCATCTGAAACAAGAGAATTAAATTGTTTTAAAAATTCTGTTTCCAAACTTTTTTCACTAATTAACAAAGCTCCTTGTTTGTCTGCAATTGCTTTTGCGTTTTTTGTTTGATGATCTTCTGCTACATTTGGAGACGGAATAAAAATCACCGGCTTACCCACCAAACATAATTCTGAAACAGAGGAAGCTCCGGCTCTTGAAATGACAAAGTCTGTAGCAGCATAAATCAAATCCATACGGTCAATGAATGCAACAACAGTAACATTTGGTTTGTCATTAAAATGCTTGTATTCTTCAAAATACAACTTTCCGCATTGCCAAAAAACCTGTACATCATGTTCTAAAATAGCCTCAATTTCATTCGCAATTAGCTGATTAATTCGTTTGGCTCCTAAACTTCCGCCTAAAATTAAAACGGTCTTTTTGGATGGATCTAATGAAAAATAATTGATTGCTTCTGCTTTCTTTCCTTCTATAGAAATCAAATCCTGACGAACCGGATTACCCGTTAAAACAATTTTATCTTTTGGGAAAAAACGTTCTAAATTTTCATAAGCAACACAAATTTTATTTGCTTTTTTACTTAGCCACTTATTTGTAATTCCCGGATATGAATTTTGCTCTTGCAACACTGTTGGAATGCCAAAAATTGATGCTGCTTTTAAAAGTGGACCCGAAGCAAATCCGCCGGTTCCGATAACTACATCTGGTTTAAAGTCTCTCACAATTCTCATAGACCTAATCAAGCTTTGTGAAAGTTTTAAGGGAAACAACACATTATCAAATGTAATTTTTCTTTGAATTCCTGAAATCCACAAACCTTTAATTTCATAACCTGCTTGTGGCACTTTTTGCATTTCCATTTTATCTTTTGCTCCCACAAACAAAATCTCAGCATCAGGATATTTTAACTTTAATTCATCTGCAATAGCAATTGCCGGATAGATATGTCCACCCGTTCCGCCACCACTTAATATGAATTTTAGCTTTTTCATTCTATTTGCTTAAAACGGCATTCATCGGATTATCTTCAATGGAATAATCCTCACCTTCTTTTATAGATTCAGATGCTTCATCATCTTTTATCTGCTTTTCAATCAATTTTTGAAGAGCAGCATCTCTTTTCGCTTTATCTGCATTTTCAGCAGCAATCTCCTCTTCTTTTTTGGTTACATTTAAAATGATTCCAATAGCTAAACAAGTAACCCAGATGGAACTTCCTCCGCTACTGATTAATGGTAATGTCTGACCGGTTGTTGGCAACAATTCAACGGCAACTCCCATGTTTATCATGGCCTGAAAAACTATTGGGAAGCCGAGCCCAATAACCACTAATCTTCCAAAAAGTGTGTTTGCTTTTTGAGCAGTTACCACTATTCTAAACAGAAGCAATAAATAAATTCCTATGATTACAAAACCGCCAACTAAACCAAATTCTTCCACAATAACCGCATAAATAAAATCTGAAGATGACTGTGGTAAGAAATTTTTCTGCACGCTTTTTCCGGGACCTAATCCATAAATTCCACCTGTTGCAATGGCGGTTTTGGCCCGTTCAATTTGATAGACCTCATCCGGATCTTTTGCAGTATCATCTGAATATCTTGAAATTCTATTTTCCCAAGTCTCCACACGATTAAAAACTCCAGGCACTTTATCAGGATTAACCGCTTTTAAAACCTTGGCAACTCCAACAAACGAAATAAGAAGCAACAAACCCGAAGCTAAAATTATTCCGAGGTATTTAAGAGGATATTTTCCAATAAAAACCAACATGGAAACCATGACAAACATAAAAGCCGCGGTAGAAAAATTGGCCGGTAGTATTAACGCTAATGTTAATCCGACAGGAATCCACAAGTCAATAAATGAAGACTTAAAAGTGATGGGTTCTTTATGTGTTTTTGACAGATAGCGAGCCACAAAAACCATTAGAATGATGAATGCAAAAGTGGAGGGTTGTAATGAGATTCCACCAATTTCAACCCAGCGTCTTGCATTTCCTTTTTCTACTCCAAAAAACAACGTATAAGCCAATAAAATCCAAATAAAAGGCAACAAAAACCGAGAAATACTTCGGTAATAATGATACGGAATGCGATGAATTTGATAAATCACAAAAAATCCTAATGACACATGAATTAAATGTTTTACCAAATAACCCAGAGTGTTTCCGGTGCCATGTCCGGCATAAGCTAAATTACTACTCGCACTAAAAACAGGCATAAACGAAAACAGAGCCAAAAGAGCAACTAATGCCCAAATAACTTTATCTCCTTTTATGTGTTTTAAAATTGTTTTCATAATTTATAAAAATGACTATAAATTTCTAACTGCTTGTTTGAACTGACGTCCTCTGTCTTCGTAATTTTCAAATAAATCAAAACTTGCACATGCCGGAGATAATAAAACTGCATCTCCTTTTTCTGTTAAACGTTGAGCCGTTCTAACTGCATCATTCATGCTTCCAACTTCTACCATAACATCAACAACATCACCAAAGGCATCGATAATTTTTTTATTATCAACTCCCAAACAAATTATTGCTTTTACTTTTTCACGAACAAGTGGCATCAATTCAGAATAATCATTTCCTTTATCAACACCCCCAACAATCCATACCGTTGGGGTATTCATACTATCCAGGGCAAAAAAGGTAGCATTGACATTGGTTGCTTTACTATCGTTTATGTATAATACATTTTGAATTTTAAGGACTTTTTCCAAACGATGTTCAACGCCTTGAAAGTTGGACAAACTCTCTCTTATCGTTTGTTTTCTGATACGCATTAACTGTGCTACAGATGTAGCCGCCATTGCGTTCTTTATGTTATGTTTTCCTTCTAAAGCAATGGTTTTTGTTTCCATTGTAAATTCCTCTTCGTTGATGTATAATTCCATAGTATTTTGATTTAAAAATCCTCCTTTGTCGTATTTTTTTAAAAGCGAAAAAGGAATCAATTGAGCATTAGTTTTGTTGTTTAGGAGCCAGTTTTGTATTTCTTGATCATCGGCATCATAGATTAAATAATCTTCAGCTGTTTGATTTTTTGTTATTCTAAATTTTGAATTAATATACTTTTCATATTTATAATCGTATCGATCTAAATGATCGGGACTTATGTTTGTTATTACTGCTATATGTGGTTTATAATTGATGACACCATCCAATTGAAAACTGCTCAACTCCAACACATAAACCTCATAATTTTCATCTGCTACTTGCCATGCGAAGCTCTTTCCAATATTTCCGGCCAAACCCACATTTAAACCTGCTGATTTCAGCAAATGATAGGTGAGCATTGTTGTGGTTGTTTTTCCATTGCTTCCCGTAATTCCAATAGTTATGGCATTGGTAAATTGAGACGCAAATTCAATTTCAGAAATAACCGGAATGGATAAAGCTTTTAGTTTCTTTACTATCTCAACCTTATCAGGTATTCCGGGACTTTTCATGACCACATCTGCATTCAGAATTTTTGATTCTGTATGCTTTAACTCTTCCCATTTAATCTCATTAAGCGTTAGAACTTCTTTATAATTTTCTTTTATTTTTCCAAAATCTGAAAGAAAAACATCATAGCCTTTTTTCTTTCCGAGAATTGCTGTACCAACTCCACTTTCGCCTCCTCCCAATATCACCAACCTCATCTTATCTTAATTTTAAGGTTACAATTGAAAGAATGGCCAGCAATATTCCAACAATCCAAAACCGAGTAACTATCTTACTTTCATGATATCCTTTTTTCTGATAATGATGATGCAAAGGAGACATGAGAAAAATTCGTTTTCCTTCGCCGAATTTCTTTTTGGTATATTTGAAATAACTCACTTGCATCACTACTGATAAATTTTCTGCTAAGAAAATACCACAGATAACCGGAATTAAAAGTTCTTTTCGAATTGCAATAGCAATAACGGCAATGATTCCGCCAATGGTTAAACTTCCTGTATCGCCCATAAATACTGCCGCCGGATAACTGTTATACCACAGAAAACCAATCAAGGCTCCAACAAAAGCCGAAATAAAAACCGTCATTTCACCCGAGTTTGGGATATACATGATATTGAGGTAATTTGAAAAAATGATATTACCTGAAACGAATGTAAAAATGCCTAATGTGAGTACAGAAATAGCCGAAGTTCCTGCTGCTAATCCGTCAATACCATCTGTTAAATTTGCTCCGTTTGATACGGCTGTAATGATAAATATGACAACCGGTATAAAAATTAACCAAGCATAATCCTGGAAACCATCACCTAAAAAGGATATTATTTCAGCATAATCAAATTCGTTATTTTTAAAAAACGGAATGGTGGTTGCTGTTGATTTTTCTTCTAAAGCCACTTGTGAAATCCCTGATTCCGCAGTCTGTAAAATATTTGTTCTTTGCGTATCTTTTCTAACGGTTACGCCCGGATGAAAATACAAGACAGAACCAACTATTAATCCTAATCCAACTTGACCAATTACTTTAAACTTTCCTTTTAATCCTTCTTTATCTTTTTTGAAAATTTTGATGTAATCATCAATAAATCCAATTGTTCCCATCCAAAGTGTTGTAACAATTAACAAAACAATATAAATGTTGTCTAATTTTGCTAATAACAAAACAGGAATTAAAGTTGCCAAAATGATAATCAAACCACCCATTGTTGGCGTTCCCGCTTTTTGAGTTTGACCTTCAAGACCAAGTTCTCTTACCGTTTCACCAACTTGTTGATTTCGGAGAAAATTGATGATTTTCTTACCGAAAATCGTAGATATTAACAATGACAAAAGCACAGCCAACCCTGAACGAAAAGTAATGTATTGAAATACTCCTGTTCCCGGAAGGTTTGTTGATTTGTCTAAGAATTCAAACAGATAATATAACATAGGTCTTTATTTATCAAGTTGATTTAAAA
>JAUXNR010000898.1 GCA_030682755.1 Flavobacterium sp. | reverse complement strand
TGCTAATTCTTTAAGGTTTATTTCAGTTTGTTTTGCGTTTAATTCAGCATTGGTTAATCGAATAATTGCATTGGCATAATTAACTTGAGCCGTTCTGAACTCAACAGGAGATATGGATCCGATTTTATATTTTTCTAAAGTAATGTCTAAATTTTGTTTTGCAATTTTTTCATTCTTTTGTTCCAATTCCAGCAAGGCTAAATTTGAAAGGTAGGATTGGTATAATGTGGCAATTTGCGTTTGAATTACCTGGGTTTGGTTTTCAATTTGAAGTTGGGTGTTTTCCAATTGAATTTTAGAAGTTTTTTCATTTCGGGTTTGATTGAATCCGTCAAATAGGTTTAAGGAAGCTACAAAGCCGTAATTAAAATTTCTACCTGTAGATTCTGTAACGAAACCAAATGGCGTTTGAGATCGAACTAAATTATAACCTGTAGTAAGATTAAAAGTTGGATATCTGTTGGCTTTTACTTGTTTCAATTCATATTCTTGAATCTTTTTGTTGATGTATTGAAGCTGTAATTGAGGATTTTGTTCTTTAGCCAGATTTTGTAAGTCGTTCAATTTCAGCGTTTCGTCAATTAAAATGATATCTGAAACACGAAAATCAGTGTTTGCGGGTTGGGCTAATAATTCATTGAGCAACACTTTGTTAATTGCATACTGCTCGTTTAATTGGATTTTAGAAGAAACATCAGCATTATAATCCACTTCAGCATTTAAAACTTCAAGTTTTGAAGCTTTTCCGATAGTAAATCTATTTTGAGCTGTTTTTAATCTGAATTCTGAAACAGCAATAATGCTATCCAGATTTTTTAATAGATATTGTTGGTTAACCAATTGATAATAGGTTTCATAAACGGCACTGACTTTAGAGAGAATCGAAAGTTTGAGTTCTGTTTCGCCAAGCTTTTCAATTTCTTTTAATTGATTTCTTCGGGCAAACATTCTAAAACCGTCAAAAAGGGTCCATTCTAAACCAACACCATAGTTAATGTTAATATTTCGAGCTCCATCAATTTCTACAGTTTCTCCATTGGCAAAGGTTTGATCAATATTTAAAACGGTGTTGTTGTTTGTAATTGTTCCGTTTATTCTTGGCAACATTCCCGCATTTCCAATTGTTGCATTGGTTTCGTCAATTTTAAGTTCATTTCGGGCAATTCGAATGTCAAAATTATTTTCTAATGTTTTTGCAATGGCATCTTCCAAGGTTAAAATGGTTTGACCATGAAGCCAAATAGGAATTCCCAGGCAAAATAAAATGATATAATATGTTTTTTTCATGAGACTAAATTATACGGACTCTTTATCATATTGATCCAACATGTCCAATTCTTTTCTGTGTTTTTTCTCTCTAGACCACATTAAATACACTGCTGGAATTACATAAAGCGTTAAAATTAAGGAGAAAATAGTTCCTCCAACAATTACAATACCCATTCCCATTCTACTTTGCGATGCAGCTCCAATTGAAACCGCAATTGGCATGGCTCCTAATGCTAATGTTAAACTGGTCATTAAAATAGGACGTAATCGAGATTCTGCAGCTTCCATTACTGCATCATATTTTGAATGACCTTGCTCTCGCAATTGATTGGCAAATTCAACAATTAGAATACCGTTTTTGGTAACTAAACCAATCAGCATGACAGTTCCGATTTGGCTGAAAATATTCCAGGTTTGTCCAAAAAGCCAAAGCGAAAATAAAGCTCCGGCAACCGCCATGGGTACCGTTAAGATAATGATAAACGGATCAATAAAACTTTCAAATTGTCCGGCTAAGATGAGAAATATTAATAGTAAAGCTAAACCAAAAGCAAACATTGTATTTGAATTACTTTCGGCAAAATCACGAGACTCACCACCCAAATCAGTTGTAAAAGTTTCATCTAAGACTTTTTCTTTAATTCGTTCCATAGCATCAATTCCGTCGCCTATACTTTTTCCCGGAGCTAATCCGGCAGAAACGGTGGCCGACATGTATCGGTTGTTGTGAAACAATTGCGGAGGACTGCTTTGTTCTTCAATCGTAACAACAATATCTAATTGGATTAATTGTCCGGTACTGCTTCTCACAAAAATTGCAGCTAAATCCAGCGGTTGGTTTCTGTCTTTTTTATCAAATTGACCAATAACTTGGTATTGTTTTCCGTTCATTAAAAAATAACCAAAGCGTTGTCCGCTCAAAGAAAGTTGAATGGTTTGAGCCACATCCAACACAGAAACGCCTAATGATTCTGCTTTTTCACGGTCTATCGTAATATAAATTTCAGGCTTGTTAAATTTTAAATTTACATCGGTTATGGAGAACGTAGGGTCTTTTGAAGCTTCTTCCATAAATTCCGGAATTTTTTCTTCCAGCATTTCAAAGTTTTTTGCCTGAATAATAAATTGCACAGGTAATCCGCCACGACGGTTTACAGATATTGTTGGTTGTTCTGAAACTGATGATTTGGCATCATTGTAATTTTTGGTTAAACCGGTCAGTTTTTGTGCAATTTCTTTTTGAGAACGTTCTCTATCAGCAGGATCTATTAAAGAAAGTCTTGCAAAACCTCGGTTGACAGAACCGGCACTGAATCCCGGTGACGTTACAATCAAACTCACTTTTTTTTCCGGTATAGAATCTGTAATTAATTGTGATATCTCTTGCATGAATCGATCCATGTAATCATATGTAGCACCTTCGGGTCCGGTTACATTCATTAAAATCATGCTTCGGTCATCATAAGGAGCCGTTTCTTTTTGAAGTGACACATAAAACAAAGCCGAAAGCCCTAAACAAGCAATCAAAATGGGAAAACTCAACCATTTCTTTCTCATGAATTTTTCTAAGGTTGACGCATATCCTTTGTTCAGGTTTTCATAAAATGGTTCTGTCATTTCATAAAATTTTGAACGTTTTTGCTTTCCGCCTTTCATCAAATAGGCATTTAACATTGGGGTCAAACTCAAGGAGACAAAGGCTGATATGAGGACGGCTGCTCCAATGACAATCCCAAACTCCCGAAACAGTCGTCCGACAAAACCTTCTAAGAAAATAATGGGGAGAAAAACTGCTGCCAGCGTAATTGAAATAGAAATAACGGCAAAAAATATTTCATTGGAACCTTTTATGGCTGCTTCAATTGGCGACATGCCTTCTTCTACTTTTTTGAAAATGTTTTCGGTTACTACAATTCCGTCATCCACAACGAGTCCTGTTGCTAAAACGATTGCTAATAATGTTAGTACGTTAATGGAAAAACCACAGATGTACATGATAAAAAATGTGGCCATCAATGAAACCGGTATGTCAATCAAAGGACGAATTGCAATGGCCCAATCTCTAAAAAACAGATAAATAACCAAGGTCACTAATATTAAAGCAATCAATAGTGTTTCGGCTACTTCAAGAATCGCTTTTTTGATGAATAGGGTAGTATCAATAGCAACATTGAGTTCGAATTCTTTTGGCAAATCTTTTTTCAGTTCCTCATATTGTTTGTAAAATTCTTCAGAGATATCCAAATAATTTGTGCCGGGTTGAGGTGTTATTGCCAATCCAATCATGGTTTGACCAGCATCACTTAAACGTGTTTCCAGGTTTTCAGCTTCCAGGCTGGCTTTTGCGACATCGCTTAATCTTACAATTTTATCACCTTCCGATTTTACAATTATGTTATTAAAGTCTTCCTCGGTGGATAAGTTTCCAAGAGTTTTAACGGTTAATTCGGTATTGTCTCCGGTTAATTTTCCGGATGGAAGTTCTACATTTTGTTTGTTCAATGCATTCAAAACGTCCGAAGCGGTGCAACCATAAGCTGCTAATTTCACCGGATCTATCCATAATCTCATGGCATATTTTCGTTCACCCCAAATACGAACACTACTTACTCCCGGAATGGTTTGTAGTCGTTGCAAGATTACATTTTCGGCATAATCAGTGAGTTCCAAAACATTTTTGTTGTCACTTTTCATGGTCATGGTTAAGATGGGATCTGAATCTGCATCTGCTTTTGAAACCACAGGAGGAGCAGTTAAATCCTGCGGTAAGCTTCTTATGGCTTGCGATACTTTATCACGAACATCATTGGCTGCTTCTTCCAGGTTTTTATCTAAATTAAATTCGATAGAAATCACACTTGATCCTTGGGCACTTGTGGAAGAGATGTTTCGAATTCCGTCAATTGAATTGATGGCTTTTTCGAGCGGTTCTGTAATTTGCGATTCAATAATGTCAGCATTTGCTCCTGTATAACTCGTTTGCACTGTAATTTGTGCCGGATCAATGGATGGGAATTCGCGAACGCCCAAATAGGTAAATCCAATAATTCCGAATAACAGAATGATTAAATTCATCACAATGGCTAAAACAGGTCGTTTGATGCTTAAGGTTGATAAACTCATCTGATTTAGTTTTTAGACAAATTAACTTTTACATCGCTACCCACTCTTACGGCCATAATACCTGAAGTAATGAGCGTGTCACCAATTTTTAATCCGGATGTTACCAATATTTCTTTTTCGGTTCTATTTCCGGTTTCTATGATGACTTCTTTTGCTTTGCCATTTTCTAAAATGAATACTTTTTTGCCGTTTTGAATTGGAATGATGGCTTCGTTCGGAATTAAAATGGCATCGTCCAAATTTTCTAATGGTAACGTAATGTTTGCAAAAGTTCCGGGAATTAATTTACCCTCTTTATTTTCTGCAAGTGCTCTGATTTGCAGGGTTCTTGTGGCTTCTTCAACTGCCGGTTCAATAGCATAAATGGTAGCCGAATAGGCTTCTTTTCCTCCGGCAGTTGTAAAACTTAAATTCGTATTAATTCTTATGAGTGAAGCATATTTTTCGGGAATTGAAAAAGTAATTTTAACTTGGGTGTTGTTTACTAATTTGGCAATTAACGTGGTGGGCGTTACATAGGTTCCGGGAGAAATCGATCGCAAACCAATTCTGCCTGAAAATGGAGCAACAATAGCCGTTTTGGCAATTTGAGCTTGAATTAATTGAGTCTGAGCTTTTGCGGATTGAAATTCAGCAGAAGCTATTTCATATTCTTCTTGGCTTATGGCTTCTTTTTCCAGGAGTAATTTGGCTCTTCGCTCGTTTTCTGCCGCCAAGGATTGCATTGTTTTGGCTTGTGATAATTGAGCTCTTAATTCGATATCATTGACTTTAATCAATTGTTGGCCTTTGTTTACAAAGCTTCCTTCTTTGAAGAATATTCCTTGCACAACTCCAGAAACTTCACTTCTAAGTTCAATTTGTTCGTTGGCATCAATACTTCCTGAAAGGGTTAATTCGTTCGAGAATTTTTGTGGACTTAAGACCATTCCATTTACAGAAGTCATGGTTTTTGCTGTAGGTCCTTTTGAGGCAGCACTTTCGTTTTTGTTTTTGTTGGAAATGATGCGGTACGTTATTAAAGCCATTAATCCGACGATTAAAGTTAAAATAATTATATTTTTTAGTTTCATTAAGTGTCTTTTTGTTAAGCCTTGATTTGTAGTATTTAGTTACCGCCAAATTTAATTTTTAAAATTCTAAAAGCTTTTCTACTTAATTTTTATTTAACATTTGATTTGGGGGGATAGTGATTAGTGATTAGTGAATAGAGAAAAGTGAATAGATAAGAGTATGTTGGGTGGGATATGTTGAAAGTTGTATGTTTAGTGTGGGTGTTACGGATTAGTTGAATTTTTTGTGACAGATGGGCGTTGTGATTTGTGAATTTTGGGGTACCACAACCATGGCTTTGTCATGACTTTACTATGGCTTGATTATGGGTTTGCTATGGGTTTGATTCGTCTATGACCCGTCTGTATTGTCAAAAATAATAGATAATACAATTATTAGTTATCAACAATCCGTATATAAAGCACTAATGGTGACTGATTTTAACAGACTTTCACACTTTTTAAAAAGCTAACAGGCTAAAAAATAAGAAGATACCATCTGTTTCTTTTTGTGCTACAAAGCAATTAATTATTTTCTACAAAAACCGTTAAAATTTGTAAGATTATATCTTGTTAAATTCATTAAATATGCATTTCATCGATTATATTTGCACATAAACGATTAAATGTGCTATGTTTACACTGTTTTAAACCCCAAATCTACTTAAGACATGAAAAAAATTACTTTAGTTTTGATAAGCTTGATGGCTTTTACTGCTTTTGCGGAAGTTTCATCAACAGATAAAGAAGCTTTATTGAAATTCTATGAAGCTACTAATGGCAAACAATGGAAAACCACTTGGGACATCAACGGGCCAGTAGAAAATTTTTATGGTGTAACGGTTGTTAACGACAGAGTTGTTGGTATTTCTTTACCTAATAATAACCTACAAGGTCAGTTGCCGGAAGCGTTATCCGGCTTGAAGTTTTTAGAAACATTGAATCTTTTTAAAAATGATTTGAGCGGAACTATTCCTCAATCTATTGGAAATTTGACGCATTTAAAACAATTAAATATTTCATTTAATAAATTGACCGGCACAATTCCGTCGAGTTTATGGACTATTACAAGTTTACAGTCTTTGGAGTTGTATATGAATAATTTAACAGGTACTTTGCCTAGTGAAATAGGAAATTTGAAAAATTTAGAAACCCTTTCTTTGTTCAATAACAGCTTGGAAGGTGAATTACCAAGTCAATTGTATAGTTTGACACAACTGAAAGTTTTGATGTTGAGCAGTAACAATTTTTCGGGAAGACTAAGTTATGAGATAGAAAATTTGAAAAAATTAGAAAATCTAAGTCTTTTTGAAAACAATTTTATTGGGCAGGTTCCTTTTGAGATTGAAAAATTGAAGAACTTAAAAGAATTAAATATCTCTTACAATAAATTTACGGGATTGATTTCATATGCCATGGCAAATAAAGATTCCTTTCAAATGACAATGCTTAATGAAAAAGGAGTAGCCGTACGATTAATGCTTTTATCTGATAATACAGGTTTGGTGGGTTCACCGGACTAGAGATATAACCTATTTTTTTAAAACCTCGCCGTCTTTTTGACCGCGAGGTTTTTTATTTTTCCAAACAATTGTATTGAAAATTAACAATTGTTTGACTGTAGAATATATTCTACATAAAAATCCTATTTTATTTTATTAATTTGCTTTGTGATTGCATCATGTTTGTAAAACAGCATGAAGTGTCATGATTGTTTATTTGTGGTCCAGTTAGATTGATTCAAAACTTTGTAGACTTAAAAAAACAAATTATATATTTCTAAACCCTAAAAATAAAATCAGTACACTTTTTATTAAGAATGAAAAGAGTACTATTTTGCTGATAACTTATGAATTCATTTATTCAGAAATTGTTTTTTCCGGATATAAAAAATGAGCGGCGTAAAATGTTGCACTATGTTTTATTGTCGTTAATTATTTTACTTCAGGTATTGGTTTTGATTATAGTTTTTAATGAAACGGTAAACAAGTCAAAACTCCAATCCATTCAATCTGATTTACAAATTGTGGAAGAAACGGATGATATGGTACAAACATTCAAAAATGACTTGGCATCAGCTCAGGAATACTTTCATAAATTTCTTTACACAAAAGATACAACTGCATTGAAAAATTACTTTTCAACTATGAATACCTTGACAACTAACCTTGATAGTCTGCATGGGATTTATCATGAAAATGATGTTTTTAAAGCCTTACAAAAAAGACATTCAGACATTAATCAATCCATAAAGTTACTCAAGACCGAGTTAGATGTTACGCTAGCCGAGACATTAAATTTTGAGCCTGTTGATGATGTGTTTCAAATGAAGCAATTTAAAGAAAATGAAATATTAAACAGTGTGGATGTTGAGTCTCATATGGTTTTGGACAGCATTTCAAAAAAGAATTTATTCAGCAGGTTAATGGATGCTATTTCAGGAAAAGTTGATATTCAAAAAGAAACCATGAATATTAAAGTAACCATGAAGTATGGAAAAGAAGTGGAAACCGGGAGCATAGAAGATCAATTGCGTTTGGCTTTTAAGAATGTAAATCAATATTATCAACGTCAATTTTTAGATTTTAAAACCAAATTACATGCGTTGAATGACAAAGAATTAGAATTGATTGCAAACAATAACAGCATAAATGAAAAGGCAAAGGCTATTTTAAATCAATTTTCAAACTATTCTCAGGAAGTTAAAAGTGTTGTAAAAGATAAATTTCAAAAACAATCCGACACCAATTCTTCCATTAAAAATTACAGCATTTTTGCCTTATTGGTAGTTATGATATTGATTACAATTGTTCTGGGTTATTTTACCAAAATCAATTTTGAATACGAGAAACAATTAGAAACAGCCAATTATCAAATTAAGCAAAATCTAAGCTTTAAAAACAGGATAGTCGGTATGATCAGTCACGAAGTCCGATCACCGT
>JAUXNR010000063.1 GCA_030682755.1 Flavobacterium sp. | reverse complement strand
TAGCCAGAGCAAATGACGTAAAACAGATCATGGACAAAGCTTTAACAAAATTAGGAAGATCAGATGTAACTTTTAAGGTTACAGGTAATGGCGAAAATGAAAGTTTGTCACCGTTTGACAACAAACTTCCTGAAGAACGATTTTATAATCGTACCGTAATTATTGATATTTTTCCGGCTAAATAAATCATAAACACAAAAGAATAATATAAAAGGCAAGGATGTATTTCTTGTCTTTTTTATTTAAGTTGAGTTCGATTAAAAATGCAACTCATCAAATCCTGACAACCAAAATCAATTAGTTCAGCCATGATGAAAATTCGAATAAAATCAAATAAACAATAAGATAAATTCGTGAAATCGTTACTTTAATAAAAAAATACAAGTCAAAATCTCCATTCAAAAATACAAATCATTCAACCAACTTACTGGTTATTAATTTGATAATGGATAATTAAAATAAAAAGACTACTTTTGCAAAAAATTTAAAAAACGTGTACCACACGTATTCAAGAAACTTATGAATTCAAAAAAAATCTCAGAATACCGAAAATTGCTTGATGTTACTAAAACGGCAACCCTTAAGGAATTAAAAACTATTTACCGCAACAGCATGAAAGACATTCATCCTGACACTATTGCAGATGCAGACGAACGTCATGCCGCAGAAGAACGCAGTAAAGAAATTATTGAAGCCTACCACTTTTTAGTAAGCATTGCTCCCGAAACTCAGGAAAAAGTAAAAGATGAGTACGTAAAAACTACATCAACTTCAGGAATTCTTGATTTTTATTTTGAAAATGGTGTGTTATACATCAACTTTTTAGACGGAAATACCTTTGAATATTTTGGTGTTCCAAAACAAACGTACATCAAAATGGTTAATGCAGAATCGCCGGGTCGTTTTGCAAGAAGACATATTTATAATGAATTTGTTTATAGAAGTGCAAGTAAATTAGTAGCAGCAGAATAAGTAGTTGAACCTACTATAACGAGTTTCTGCTAATCAAGTTACTTTTATTTTCAATCCTATACTTTTTATTGGTCACCACCATTTCAGCTAAAAGTAACCCCATACTTTTAAAATCAGTTGAAATGGTGGTGATTCCATTTTCTACCACCTTTTTCAAAGGCGTGTCGTTATAAGAAATAATACCAAAATCTACACCTAGTTGCAACTGTTGTTGTTTGGCTTGTTCAATCACTTCAACCAAGTGACGATCATTTGGAATAATATAAACCGTTCCTTTTTCAATAATTTGATGATCAAAATTGGGAATTACTGAATTCTCAAATGAAAATTCATCCACAAACTTTTGAAAACCTTCCACCATCCCTAGGGGTTCTTTAAACCCGGGGAACAGCAATACTAACTTTTTGTATCGATCTAAAAGTGGTTTTGCTTCGCTTAAAGCCGAAAAAATATCCTTCACAAAATTTTGATGCACCGAAGGATAGTCTGCCAACTCCTCATTGGTTTGATCTAAAATATACACATCGTTTTTGGGTAATGTTTTTATGATGGAAGCCGCTCCAACTAAATTGGTTGGCATGATGATGTACTTAGAATAATTTCCGTTACTTTCATTGATTAACTTTCGAAACATCTCCAAATTAAAATGATGAAAGAAAATATCAATTTGTGCCCGATTGGCAATCGCTTCTAAAAATGACGAATACAAATCTTCTTTAAAAGCATTCAATTCATCAAACAACACAAAATAACGTTGCTCAAAACTGAATTCAACACTTTTGATGTAATAACCCTTTCCTAAAATTGCAAATACAATTCCGCGTTTTTTCAATTCTTCATAAGCCAACAAAACCGTGTCCCTGGAAATGGAAAACTACAAACACACTTTATTGACAGACGGCAAACGATCTCCTTTTTTCAATCGGTTTTCTGCAATAGCTATTTCTACAGAAGAAATAATCTGCTTGTATTTTGGAATGCCTGATTGGGGTTCCATCGAAATAATTTTCATAAGTAAAAAATAACTGGTGGTAAAGATAACACAAACTGGTAGGTACTGGTATGTTTAAAAACTAAAATTAGTTATTTTTGTTAGTATATCTGTAATTTTAGCATGAAAAATAAACATTATTCACAAATTGACTATCCAAAAAATACAAAATCCTTTGGTTTGTTGTCTGATGGTCAAGAGGTATTGTGTTATACATTAACCAACAAAAAAGGGATGGAAGTTTCAATAATTAATTATGGGGCAACCATTACTTCCATTAAAATTCCGGTTGAAGGAAAAGAAAAAGTGGATGTTGTTTTAGGATTTGACAACTTGCAATCGTATATCGATTCTTTCGAACTGCCAAGTGCTCCATACTTTGGTGCCGTAATTGGAAGATTTGCCGGAAGAATTAAACACGGACAATTCAACTTAAACGACAAAACAATTCATTTAAATAAAAACCACGGCGAACATCATTTACATGGAGGAACCAAAGGTTTTAGCCAACAACTTTGGACAGTAAAAAAGATTTGCGAAGGTGATTTCCCTTCCATAACCTTAACATACATCAGCCAAAATAATGAAGAAAATTATCCCGGTATTTTTATGGTAGAAGTAACTTATATCTTAACAGAAACCAATCAAGTAATTGTTGAATACCAGGGGCATTGTTCTGAAGACACCTTGGTAAACTTAACGCAACACAGCTATTTTAACCTTGACGGACATAAAGAAGACGTTACCAACCAAGAGATAACACTATTTTCAGAAAAGGCAGTAGCAACAGATGATGTTAACATTCCAAACGGAACATTTATTGAATTCAAGAACACAGCCTTTGATTTTACAAATCCAAAAAAAGTACCAACTCAAAATGATACTACTATTACGCTATCCCCCAATCAAAAAGTGGCTGCCAGACTCACAAGTACTAAAAACAAATTAAAAATGACCGTACTAACTGACCAACCTGCCGTTCATGTATATGTGGGTGGAAATTGTTTTGGTCAATTAAAAGGAAAAGAAAACGCAGCCTATCATTCAAAAAGTGGTATTTGCTTTGAAACACAAGTATATCCGGATGCTCCCAATCATGCCGGTTTTCCGTCTGCTATTTTAAAAAAAGGTGAGCGGTATCACCACCAAACTATTTTTGCTTTTGAAACAATAAAATAAAAACTATGAAAAAGTTAATCACATTAGTATGCATTCCAATCTTATTGCTTTTTATCCATTGTTCAAGTGATGAAAAAACACCTGAAGAAGAAATTCCGGTAGTTGAAGACAACTTCATCAGAGCTGCTGATCTTTCATTTCTTCCCGAAGCAGAAGGTGCCGGAGCTGTTTACAAATTCAACGGACAAAATCAAGCCGTTCTAACCACATTAAAAAATGCGGGTTGCAACACGGTTCGTATTCGAGTTTGGAAAAACCCTTCATCCATACATTCAAGCCTTGTGGAAGCAAAAATTCTTTCGCAAAGAGCAAAACAAGCCGGAATGAAAGTTTGGCTTACAGTTCATTATTCCGATACTTGGGCAGATCCGGGTCACCAAGCAAAACCGGCTGAATGGCAAGGGTTAAATTTTACGGAGTTAAAAGCTGCAGTAGCCACTTATACCACATCACTACTGAATGAAATCCAACCGGATATCATTCAAATTGGCAATGAAATTAATGTGGGATTGCTTTTCCCTGAGGGCCATTTGATTATCAATGAAGCCCAATGTATTGAGTTACTTCAAACCGCAAGTGCAACCGTTCGCTCGGTTCGTCCGCAAGCAAAAATCATGATACATTTTGCCGGATTATATGCTGCCGATTGGTTTTTTAACAAAATGACCCCTGTAGATTATGACTACATCGGACTATCGTATTATCCCATTTGGCATGGAAAAAATTTAGAAACACTTTCTTCAACCATGAATACATTGGGACAAACACATAACAAAAAAGTGCTTTTGGCCGAAACAGCTTATCCGTTCACCTTGCAATGGAACGATTGGACAAACAATATCGTTGGGTTAGAAGACCAATTGATTCCGGCTTATCCTGCCACTCCCGAAGGACAAAAAAACTTTTTACTTGAAATAAAAAACCGGGTAAAACAAAGTCCAAACGGATTGGGTTTTGCCTATTGGGGAACAGAATGGATTTCGTTTAGAGGAAACCAAGCCACCAACGGTTCTTCATGGGAAAACCAAGCTTTATGGGATTTTGAAAATAACGCCTTACCTGCAATTCAGGTATTTAACAAAGAATAATGATGAAAAAAATTCTAGTACTGCTGTTGGTAGTAACCACGCAACTCACTTTTGCTCAAAACAAATTTGAATTTTCAAAAGGTGCCGATGTAACCTGGTTACCACAAATGGAAGCAACCGGTTATCAGTTTTACGATTCGGATGGCTCCAAAAAAGATTGCTTACAATTATTGAAAGACCGCGGCATGAACACGGTTCGTTTGCGTGTATTTGTCAATCCGTCTGACGATCCAAGAAGTGGCCATTGCAGCAAAGAGGAAACCGTTGCTTTGGCTCAACGGGCACAAAAAATGGGTTTTCGCATCATGATAAATTTTCATTACAGTGATTCATGGGCCGATCCAGGCAAACAAAACAAACCAGCTGCTTGGAAAGACCTTCCGTTTGAAAAATTAGCTCAAGAAGTATACAATCACACTTTTGATGTGATGACCGCTTTGAAAAAAGCAAAAGTAAAAACCGAATGGGTGCAAGTGGGTAACGAAATTCCGGGCGGAATGCTTTGGCCTGAAGGTAGTACCGACAATTGGAACCAATTGGGGATTTTATTAAACAAAGGCTACGATGCTGTAAAAAAAGTGGACAAATCCATCAAAGTAATCGTCCATTTAGACGAAGGTGATAACATCGAGAAATTCAGAACTTTCTTTGACAACGCTAAAGCTCAAAATGTAAAATATGATGTCATTGGTCTTTCCTATTATCCGTTTTGGGTGAAAAAAGATTACAAAGAAACCATTGCCAATTTAGAATTCAATTTGAAAGATTTAGTAACCCGTTACAACACCGAAGTAATGGTGGTGGAAGTAGGTGGCGAATATGACAAAGTTGAAAACACCAAAGAACTTTTAGAAGCTACCATCAAAGCAGTTAAGGATGTTCCTAACAACAAAGGTTTAGGAGTATTGTACTGGGAACCACAAGGGGAAAAAAGTTGGAGTGGTTACAGTTTAAGTGCATGGCTAGAAAACGGACAACCCTCTCCGGCTTTGGATGCTTTTAAAGATTAATCTGCTTAAAAATTCACAATGAAACACGCTATTTTACTCTTACTAACCTCGGTACTTTTAATTTCCTGTGGAAAAGAAACTAGTTTCAATCGCACCAAAGTTAATTTCGGTTCAGAATGGACATTCACAAAAGATTCCACATCCTTAAATTGGGAAAAAATAAACTTACCTCACACCACTCAAATAGAACCTTTAGTGGTGAATGGACAGTGGCAAGGCGATTGTTGGTATCAAAAAAAATTCGATCAACCCAAAACAGACAATAAAGTTTTTCTCTACTTTGAAGGCGTCATGCACGAAGCTTGGGTTTGGGTGAATGGTGAATTATTGACACATCATCAAGGAGGGTATTTGCCGTTTACTGTGGATATAACTGACATCGTTTTACCTCATGACAATACAATTATTGTTAAAGTAAACAATCAGGACAATCCGCAAATTCCACCTGGAAAAACGTTAAAAACATTGGATTTCAATTACTATGGTGGCATTTATCGCAATGTCTATTTGATTCAAACCAACAAAACATACATTACCGATGCCGTCCATGCTAATCAAGTAAATAGTGGCGGAATTTTAGTAAATTTCAACACTATTATAAAAGAAAAAGCAAGTGGCCTTGTAAAAATTCATGTAAAGAATGAAGATACAAAATCGAAAAAAGTAAAAGTGTCTATCACATTTAAAAATGGCTCAGAAACGATTTCTTTTACAACCAATGAAGTCACGATGGAGCCAAATTCGAATGCCTCACTTTCGCAAAGTGTTGAAATTTTAAATCCAAAATTATGGGGAATTGAAAACCCGAATTTATACGAAGTAGAAGTAAATTTGATTGCAGATTCAAAAACCATCGACTCACAAACAATTCAAACCGGAATTAGAAAAGCAGAACTCAAAGCTGATGGTTTTTATTTGAATGACGAAAAAGTATTCATCAACGGAACCAATCGTCATCAAGAATATCCGTACATCGGCTATGCACTTTCCGACGAAGCCAATTACCGCGATGCTGTGAAAATTAAAAATGCAGGTTTTGATTTTGTACGATTATCGCATTATCCGCAAACCGAATCTTTTATGAAAGCATGCGATGAATTGGGACTCTTAGTGATGAATTGCATTTCGGGTTGGCAATTTTCAGGTGACGAAAAATTTATAGAAAACTCCTATCAGGAAATCCGTGATTTAGCCCGAAGAGACCGCAACCATCCATCTGTTGTTTTTTGGGAAGTTTCTTTAAACGAAAGTGACATGAAGGAACCCTTCATGAAAAAAGCAAATGAAATCTTGCGTGCTGAATTGCCTTATGCCAACATTTACACCGCTGGTTGGATTGACAATCCGAACTATGACCTTTATATTCCGGCTCGTCAACATGGAAAAGCTCCGGAATATTGGAACAATTACGAAAAAGGAAAACGCAAAATCTTTATTGCCGAATATGGCGATTGGGAATATTACGCTCAAAATGCCGGCTTCAACCAAACTTCTTATGCCAATTTGAAAGAAGAAGAACGAACCAGCAGACAATTGCGTGCTTTTGGTGAAAAACGATTGTTGCAACAAGCTTTCAATTACCAAGAAGCTTTCAATTCAAACCTGAAAGGAAAAAACACGATTGGTCAGGCCAATTGGTTGATGTTTGATTACAACCGTGGGTATGCCGATGATATTGAAAGTTCAGGTATTAGTGACATCTTCCGCATTCCAAAATTTGCTTTTTATTTCTATCAAAGTCAACGTTCGCCAAACCTAAAGTTAAATGAAAAATTAGTCTCCGGACCTATGGTTCACATTGCTTCCTATTGGAATGAAAAATCACCTTTAAACGTGACTGTTTTCAGCAATTGTGATGAAGTAGCTTTGTATTTGAATGACAAATTAATTACCAAACAAAAACCAACTGTTTCTGCTTTTTCCAATGAATTGCCACATTCGCCATTTGTATTTTCTATACCAAAATTTGAAAAAGGAACACTTCGGGCGGAAGGTTACAGTAATGGTAAAAAAGTTGCGGAACATAGCGTAAAATCGGCCAACGAAGCATCGAAAATTTCACTGAGTCATGACGAATCCACTGTAAAAATTAATCCTGATTTTCCGGATGTTATCTTTGTTTACGCTGCAATAACAGATGAAAATGGAACAACCATTTCTGAAGCAACAAATTGGGTTGAGTTTTCATTAGAAGGAGAAAATGCAGAGCTTATTGGACAAAACCCGATGCAGGCCGAAGCCGGAATAGCCACTATTTTGTTAAAAACTAAAAACTTTAAAAAACCAATTACAATCAAAGCAAAATCAAGTGGTTTGAAAGAGACTTCGATTGAAATAAAATAAATCATTCAACGGTAATGAAAAAAAAATTAATTGCTTCAACATCAGAACATTTTAAATCCATTTTTGAAGCGGAACCTGAAGCACTCTTCCTTTCGCCGGGAAGAATCAACATCATTGGCGAACACATTGACTATAACGACGGATTTGTACTTCCGGCTGCCATTAACAAATACATTTGTTTTGCGGTTTCCAAAGCTGAACAAGATCAATGCACACTTGTGGCCAAAGATTTAAATGAATCGTTTACATTCAATTGGAAAGACGAATTGAAACCGGTTGATAAAATGTGGGTAAACTACATGTTAGGTGTGTTGCAACAATTGAAAGAACGCGGATTGGCTCTAGAAGGATTTACAATGGTATTTAGCAGTACCATTCCAATGGGAGCCGGTTTATCTTCATCAGCTGCTTTGGAATGTGGTTTTGGGTATGCGTTGAACAAACTTTTTGACTTCAAA
>JAUXNR010000893.1 GCA_030682755.1 Flavobacterium sp. | reverse complement strand
TCCCTTTGAAATAACGAAATATCCCGCGAATGGATGTGTAATTGATGAAAAGAAAATAATAGGGAACAAACAGTAATTTAAAACGTAGTTTTTTGTTTTCGAAATACCAGCCTACTGCTGCCAGCAAATAGCATAAAAACTGTACATAAAGCATAACGGTAAAATACCCGAAATCGAGCCAGCTATTTTGCTGCCAAACGATTAACAAATTTACAGGCAGAATAAGAAATAACGAAACAGGGGCCAAAGTCCATCTCAAAACTTTGTGCGAAAAATACTGCCACGAAAGCATTCCGTACCGAAAAGGGTTCAGCAAACTTTTTAACCTGAAAACAGTTTGAATACCACCGGCGGCAATCCTTATTTTTCGTTTTAATTCTTCTTTTACATTTAATGATGCTGTTTCTTCGGCATAGGCGTTGGGTGTGTATGCAATATGGTAGCCTTTTTGCGCAATCCGGAGAGAAATCATAAAATCGTCGAGAAGCGTATCAGTTTCAACATCTTCGAAAAGTTCGGTACGTATGGCAAACAATTCGCCAACAGCGCCAACCGCAGAATTTAATTCCGCATCCATTTTTTTAACCCACGATTCCAGTTTCCAGTACAATCCCTCACCTGCCCCGGCTGCCGCATCTGCATCTTTTTCAACAATACGCTTTTCACCGGCTACACAACCCGTTTTTTTGTTGCTGAATCTGGCCACAATTTCTCGTACCGACTGTTTACCAAGAATGGTATTTGTGTCGGAGAATATAATAATCGGGGCTTTAACAAATTTCACCCCGCGGTTCATGGCATGCATTTTACCGCGTCGATCGGGCAAATGATGAACTTCAAGAGAATCGTATTTTTTTAACAAATCGGGCGTTCCGTCATCCGAACCATCAGTAATCCATAAATACTGAATTTTTTCTTTTGGGTAATCAAGCGAAAAAGAGTTTTCCACTTTTTGTTTTATATAGTCTTTTTCGTTAAAAGCAGTTACAAATAAACATACATTGGGTTCATAGGAAGAATCAAAACTCAAAATATTTTTTGGAAACAGTACTTTT
>JAUXNR010000892.1 GCA_030682755.1 Flavobacterium sp. | reverse complement strand
TCCCTTTTACTTCGCTTGATTTAGGAAAAATTACAAACCACCGAAGTGGTGAAATTAAATTTGGCGAAAAAATGATAACGATTCCAAAAGGAGTTGACGTTATTAATTTTCTCAATGAATCCAAAGCAAGATTTGTTTTGTTTGGAATTCCTGAAGACATCGGCGTTAGAGCAAACAACGGAAGACCAGGTGCCTCATCTGCTTGGGAAAATGCTTTGAGCAGTATTGCAAACATTCAACACAATAGGTTTTGCAAAGGAAGCCAAATTATAATTCTTGGGGCTTTAAATGTTTCAGAAGAGTTGATTGAAGCCAAAAATTTAAGTTTTACGGAAACGGATGAGCGAAAAAAATTGTCTACACTTGTTGAAAAAATTGACAAAGAAGTTTCACATAGTATTTTCACTATTATAAAAGCAGGTAAGATTCCAATCATAATTGGTGGTGGTCATAACAATGCCTATGGCAATATAAAAGGTGCCGCTTTAGCAAAAGGAAAACCCGTAAATGCCGTAAATTTTGATGCCCATTCTGATTTTAGAATATTAGAAGGAAGGCATAGTGGCAACGGCTTTTCATATGCTTTTGACGAAGGATTTTTAAAGAAATACTTTATTTTTGGGCTACATGAAAGTTATACTTCAAAAAACGTTTTGCTCAAGTTAAAAGACATTGAAGATCGGGTTCGTTTTAATACTTATGACGAAATTGCTATTCGGAATGAGAAAAATTATGAGCAAGAGTTAAATCAAGCCTTAAATTTTATTAAAAATGACAGTTTCGGAATTGAAGTTGATTTGGATGCTTTACCCGGAATTGCCAGTAGTGCCATGACTATGAGCGGATTTTCAATTGAAAAAGCGAGGCAATTTATTCATCATTTTGGTCAACATTCCAATGCAACATATTTACATATTTGTGAAGGTGCCCCTGACTTGTTTGATGATAAAAATCCACAATTACTGGGGAAACTAATAGGTTATTTGGTTACAGATTTTATGAAAGCCAAAACCATGGCAACAGCACTTTAATTAACAATTTTTTAAGTTTGTTTTTAAATTAGATTAAAATCGTGTTACCTATTTTTGTGAAAATTCAATCCACTCAAAAAAGTCACATGAAAAATCTAATTACGTTCCTATTTATTTTTATTGCAATTGCGGTTCAATCTCAAGAATTAAGCAAAGCCGCTTTGGATAGTTTATTTATTGAACAAGTGGAACAAAAAACAGAAAAACATAAAGTTTTTCATGCTGAACCACTTTATATTGATTTGATTAGAGATTTAGGTGCCCGAAAAGGTGAAAAAGAATGGAACATTGGGCTTGGTCTAATTGATAATAATTCCTACGACCGATATGAAGCCTTGGTAGAATATGAGTGGGCTCCAGTTGACCGATTAGGACTTGAGGTAGAAGTTCCTTTTTCATTCTATTACAAACAAAACGGCACTGAAAATAGTGCAATTCCTCAAAGCAGGATGGAAAGTTTAAAATTGGCTGCTCAATATACTTTTTTGGTTTCTGAAAAAAATAACACCTCCTTGGCATTAGGTTATATCCATGAATTTGAAATGACTTCATTCAAACGATACAGTTCATCAACTTTTTTTCAGGGAAATGTTTACAATCCGTTTTTTGTAGCCGCCAAACGCTGGGGAAATAATTTCCATACTTTATTATACACCGGTCCGGTTTGGGAAAAAAGCTTTGACGGTCATCACAATGATTTTAACTGGCAAATCAACTCAAACATCCACTACATGATTTCCGGAACAAGAAATTTTATTGGTGTTGAGTTTAACAAAGAAGTTTATAAAAATGATTTTGACATGGTTATCAGACCACAAATGCGTTTGGAAGTATCAGATCAAATCATGGTTGGAATTGTGACGGGAATCCCTATTTCAAGGGAAAATCAGCGATTCAGCAGTTTTTTAAGACTAATATATGAACCTAGTCATTAAAATTATTAAAATGATTTAATTGACTATCTTTGCGGACAATTTATATACTATGTCATTTTCAGAACTTAATTTACTTCAAAATATACAACACGCAATTTCAGACGAAGGGTATACTACCCCCACTCCTATTCAACAACAAGCTATTCCAATTGTTTTAGAAGGAACAGATTTGGTGGGTTGTGCTCAAACAGGAACAGGTAAAACCGCTGCTTTTGCTATCCCGATTATAAATAATTTACACCGAATTGTTGGTTCAATAAACAAACGAAAACTCGTTAGAGCTTTAATTGTAACACCAACTCGTGAATTGGCCATTCAGATTGGAGAAAGTATTGATACGTATGGAAAATACACCAACATCCGTCAACTTACAATTTTTGGCGGTGTTAGCCAAGTGCCTCAAGTGGACCAATTAAAAAAAGGAATTGATATTTTAATTGCTACTCCCGGGAGACTGTTAGACCTTCATAAACAAGGCTTTATTGATTTAGACCATTTGCATTTTTTAGTTTTAGATGAAGCCGATCAAATGTTGGACATGGGGTTTATTAATGATGTAAAAAAAATTATCAAATTAACACCTTCTAACCGACAAACGCTTTTATTTTCTGCAACAATGCCAATGGCAATCAGAGAATTGGCCGATACATTTTTGACCAAAGCAAAATATGTTTCTGTTGACCCTGTTTCTTCTACAGCAGAAAAAGTGGTACATAAAATGTATTTTGTTGAAAAAGAAGACAAAAGAAAATTATTGTATCACATTATCAGAAACGAAAAATTGGACAACCTTTTGGTTTTTACAAGAACCAAACACGGAGCAGATAATGTGGTTAAGTTTTTAAAGAAACACGGTGTTAGTGCAGAAGCCATTCACGGTGATAAATCTCAAAATGCACGTCAACGTGTTTTGGATCAGTTTAAAGCCAAAGAAATTTCTGTTTTAGTTGCTACAGATATTGCTGCAAGAGGAATTGACATTGAACTATTGCCGTTTGTTTTGAACTTTGATTTGCCTAACATTCCGGAAACTTATGTACACCGAATTGGAAGAACAGCAAGAGCCGGTAACGAAGGAATTGCTTATTCTTTTTGCGGAAAAGATGAAGAACCGTATTGGAAAGACATTCAAAAACTGACACGAATTAATGCAAAAGTGATTACAGATCATCCATTTCCGTGGAGTGAAGTGGCAAAAGAAGTCTCTGAAACAGCAAAACCAGACAGAAGAAACACAAAAAAAACAGATAATTCCAGAAAATCTACAGCTTCAAAAAAGAATAAAAAACGTTGGTATTAAACAGTATTTCGTTTAACCAACGTTTCAATGATATACATTAATTTTGACGGCTCGAATGGTTTGATTAATACATCATTCATCCCGGCAGATATGGCTTCTTCTGAAACTTCTTCTTGAGCAAATGCAGTCAAAGCGATAATTGGAATAGTAATTCCTTTTTTTCTAATCAATCTTGTTGTTTCAAATCCATTGATCAAAGGCATATTGATATCCATCAATACAACATCAAAATGTTCTTTTGATAAAGCTTCCATTGCGGCATAACCATCATCAACAATAACTGTTTTGAAATTGTTTTTCTCCATGATTTTACGGGTCACTATTTGGTTTATTTTATTGTCTTCAACAACTAATACTCTATAAACCGTATCATTAGATAAATCAACTTTAATATGATTGATAATTTCATTTACTTTTCCCATGTCGGCATCAAAACCAATCGTAAAGGTGAATTTTGTGCCTTTTCCTTCTTGACTTTCAACAAAAATTTCACTGTTAAAAAGTGTAACTAATTTTTTTACGATAGAAAGTCCTAATCCTGCCCCTTGATAATCATCTTCTTTTCTGTCAATTTGAACAAATTTATCAAATATTTTAGAAATGTCTTTCTCTGCTATTCCAACGCCTGTATCTTCAACTTCAAACTTGATAAAACAGATTGTACCCTCCTTTCTTTCTAAGGTAGCGTTTATTCTGACTTCGCCATTTTGGGTAAACTTCAATGCATTTGAAACCAAATTCATGAAAATTTGAGACAATCGTAACTTATCTCCAACCAAATAATCCGGTATGTTTTCGTCAATATGAGTTATCAATGTATTTTTGTTTCGGGATGCAATGAACGAAAGCGAATTTGAAACCATACTGATTTCGTCTTGAATGTTCATTGTTAGATTTTCCAAAACAACTTTGTTTTCTTCAATTTTATTAATTTGAAGTAAATCATTAACCAATGACAACAGATAACGAGCAGAAAATTTAAGTGAATTCAGATGCGGACTCTCTGCCAGTTCTTTGTGTTCATCCGATAACATATTTGTAATTCCAACCACTCCATAAAGCGGCGTTCTCAATTCGTGACTTATTGTAGATATAAATTGGGTTTTTAATTTTGAGGCTTCCTCTGCTTTTTCTTTGGCAATTTTTAACTCTTCATTATTTTTTTCCAAATACTCATTCATTTTTTTTCTGAAGATGTTGTTTCTATATAAAATGTAAAGTAAAAACAGCATCAGAACCAAAAAAATCAAAATCAGAGAAATAATTATCTTTGTCTTTTTTAAATTATCAGACTGAAGAACGTTTTCAACATTAACGGCGGTTAATTCTCTTTTAGACTCATCTAGAGCAATATCCATCCCAATAATTTTGGCACTCTTTATTTTTTCTAAATCAAAAATTTCATTTTTTAAAACCTGATGTTTGTCTAAAAAAACATAGGCCTTTTCATACTTACCGATAGCAAATAAAAACTTAGAATAATCATGATAGGAATCTGATAAATAAATTTTAGAATTATTAGTTTCTCCAATTCTGATGGCTTCATTGAAATTAAAATCGGCTTCATCATATTGTTTTAAAAAATGGAATTTTTTGCCCAACAAAATGTGCAAATAAGCTTGAACATCAATAATTCTGATGTAGTTTTTGTTTTTTTCTACATAATCTAGATGAAAAATACCTTTATTAAAGTCATTTGCATCAAAATAAAGTGATGTTAAATTTAATTTTGTTAGTACTATTGAATACGTATTTTTAAGTTTTTCTGATATCTCAATAGCATGGTTGTAGTAATGAATCGCTTTTTCAAAATCTTTTTTCCTGTAAAAATAAATATTGCCAATGTTATTAAAAACTGCTCCTTTTAGCGTATCATTTGATGCCCTTTCAAAATGAAATAGTGATTTTTCATAATATTCTAAAGCCTTATCAATCTCAACAATTTCTTCATAATTTCCAGCAATAGTGTTGTATGAACGAGCAATTAAGTCATCGTTTTTCATTTCTAAAGCAAAGCTGAGTGCTTTATTTGAAAAGGTAAAAGAGTTCTTGTAATCAGATTTATACAAACAACTATCTGCTGAATGCAGTAGTTGGCGAACTTCTTTTTTTGTTACTTCTCTTTCCTGAGAAAAAAGAAGAGATGAAGTTAAAAACAAAATAAAAAGTAATAGGTTTCTTTGGAGCATCCTAAATTATATTTTATCAAATATAAACTATTTTATCAAAAAAAAATCCTGATTTCTCAGGATTTAATTAAATTAATTTCTAACTAATTTTTTATATTTTATTCGTTTAGGAGTAACATCTGCTCCAAGTCGTTTTCTTTTGTTTTCTTCATATTCTGTAAAACTTCCTTCAAAGAAATAAACTTGTGAATCTCCTTCAAATGCTAATATATGTGTACAAATTCTGTCCAAGAACCAACGATCGTGGGAAATAATAACGGCACATCCTGCAAAGTTTTCTAAACCTTCTTCAAGAGCACGTAATGTATTAACATCCAAGTCATTTGTTGGCTCATCTAAAAGCAATACGTTACCTTCTTCTTTTAATGTCATTGCCAAATGCAAACGGTTCCGTTCTCCACCTGATAACGTAGAAACCTTTTTATTTTGGTCACTTCCGCCAAAATTAAATCGGCTCAAATACGCTCTTGAATTCACTTGACGTCCTCCCATCATAATTAATTCTTGACCGTCACAGAAATTTTCCCAAATTGATTTGTCCAGATCAATATTACTATGCGATTGATCTACATAAGCAATTTTCACAGTATCTCCGGTTGTGAATTCTCCTTTATCCGGATTTTCTTCATTCATAATCATTTTGAAAATTGTGGTTTTACCTGCACCATTCGGTCCAATAATTCCAACTATTCCGGCTTGTGGCAATCTGAAATTTAAATCTTCATATAATAATTTATCTCCATAAGCTTTTGAAACACCTTTGGCTTCAATAACATTGGTTCCCAAACGCGGACCGTTTGGAATGTATAACTCTAATTTTTCATCCAACTCTTTTTGGTCTTCGTTTAAGAGTTTATCATAATTTTGCAAACGTGCTTTTTGTTTTGTTTGTCGGCCTTTTGCACCTTGTCTTACCCAATCTAACTCGCGTTCTAATGTTTTTCTTCTCTTGGAAGCTACTTTTTCTTCCAATTCCATTCGTTTGGTTTTTTGGTCTAACCAAGAAGAGTAGTTTCCTTTCCATGGAATACCTTCGCCTCTATCTAACTCTAAAATCCATCCCGCAACATTATCTAAGAAATACCTGTCGTGCGTTACTGCAATTACAGTTCCCGGATATTGCTGTAAATGTTGTTCTAACCACAAAACTGATTCTGCATCTAAATGGTTGGTTGGCTCATCCAAAAGTAACACATCAGGTTGTTGTAATAATAATCTACACAATGCCACTCGTCTTTTTTCTCCACCTGAAAGCACTTTTATTGGCGTGTCAGGCTCAGGAGTTCTTAAGGCATCCATGGCAACCTCCAATTTATTATCAATTTCCCAAGCTCCGGCAGCGTCAATTTTATCTTGAAGTTCCGCTTGTCTGTCCATCAACTTTTGCATTTTATCTGCATCTTCATAAACTTCCGGTAAGCCAAACATGTCGTTTAACTTATTGAATTCATCCAATAAAGCTATGGTTTCTGCTGCTCCTTCTCTAACAATTTCAATAACGGTTTTGGTTTCGTCTAAAATGGGTTCTTGTTCCAAATAACCTACTTTATAACCGGGAGCAAAAACCACATCGCCTTGATAATTTTTATCAACTCCGGCAATAATTTTTAATAATGATGATTTTCCGGAACCGTTTAAACCAAGGATTCCAATTTTAGCACCATAGAAAAAGCTTAAATAAATATCTTTTAAAACTTGTTTATTCGTACTCGAGTAGGTTTTACTCACTCGAGACATTGAAAAAATTACTTTTTTATCGTCTGACATATATGTTGTTTTTTTGTATTAATTTTTATAATCTGCCTTTCAAAGCGTTAAACACCCATGCAATGGCTAAGAAGCCTACCCCAGTAGCTCCAAATCCCCAACCGGCAACGTCATTATATCGAAACGCTCCCAAACCGATTAATAAAAAACCCATTAAAATCATTATAAGTGTTGCCCAAGCTAAAATTGTATTTTTATTTATTCCCATCATGTAAAATTTAAAGGTGCAAATATCGTGTTTTTAAAAGGTTTTGAAAAAGAAATGATGAAAAACTAGTGGTTTTAATTGAATATTTTAATCAACATTTCTTTGAGTAAATCAGATTCATGCATTTGATTGGCTCCAACACCTTTGCTTTTGGAATCAATATCTCTGAGTGTGGAAACAATACCACTTACTTTTTTCATGGGAAAATTTTTGGCTGCAGTCACATAATCCGGAACAAAAAATGGCTTAATACCTAACATTTTTGAAACATTTCCCGAAGATTTATCCTTCAAACCATGATATTGCAACAATTGAACAAAAAAAGAAAACACCAATCCAGTTGTTACAACCATTGGATACTCTTTTTTGTTTTGTGCAAAGTGATCCGCAATTTTATAAGATTGCAAAATCGATTTGTTGCCAATTGCTTTTCTCAACTCAAAAACATTAAAATCTTTGCTAAACCCAATGTTTTCTTCAATGTGAATGGCCGTTATGGTGGTACCGACAGGAAGTATGATTTGCAATTTTTCTAATTCATTATTGATTTTATTCAAATCAGTTCCCAAAAACTCAACCAACATTTCTGCCGCCTTTGGTTCAATGGTATAACCTTTTCCTTTTAAAACTCTTGAAATCCAACCACCTACTTGATTGTCATACAGCTTTTTACTTTCAAAAAGCAATCCTTTCTTTTGAATTGATTTTGCTAATGATTTTCGTTTATCTAAACTTTTATATTTATATGCAAAAACCAAAATGGTTGTAGGTTGCGGATTTTCTACATACGACAACAAATTTTCAATGGTTCGTGATAAATCTTGTGCTTCTTTTACAATTATAACTTGATATTCTGCCATCATCGGATAACGTTTGGCGTTTGAAATGATATCTTCAACCGTAACATCTCTTCCGTATAAAACCATTTGATTGAAACCCCTTTCTTCTTCTGTCAAGATGGCGTTTTCAATATAATCAGACAATCTATCAATATAATAAGGTTCTTCACCCATTAAAAAATAAACCGGTTTGAATTTTTTTTGTTTTAAATCGTTTATGATGCCAATGACTTCGTCCATAGTAAATTTTATAAAAGCGTCCGTTTAATGCTTCCCGTTTTGGAGTAAACTATTTATATTTACACCATGCAAAAGCTCAATTTTCCGACGTTTAACTTTCGATTCAAAAATAGTGAAAATAAAGTCTCTATTTTTGATGAAGTTCGTAAAAAATTTGTGATTCTTACACCCGAAGAATGGGTTAGACAGCATGTGGTTCATTATTTGATAGTTGAAAAAAAATACCCAAAAGCTTTAATAAATGTTGAAAAACAAATCATTCAAAACGGAATAACAAAACGATATGACGTTGTAGCATTCAAACCGGACGGCAGTATTTATTTGCTTATTGAATGCAAAGCACCTGAAATTAAACTCAATCAAACCACCTTTGATCAACTGGCTCGCTATAATTTAATTTTAAATGCAACATATTTAATGGTAACCAATGGCTTGAATCATTATTTTTGTGAAATTGATTTTGAGCAATCAAAGTATAATTTTTTAAGAGACCTTCCTGAATTTAATTTATAACAACTTGAATAATCCACCGAAAAATAAAGTAGCCGTTGTCATTTTAAATTGGAATGGTGTCAACCTTTTAGAAAAATACCTACCTTCTGTTGTGAAATATTCACCGGAAGCCACTATTTATGTGGCAGATAATAATTCTACTGATAACTCTATTTCTTTTTTACTGGAAAATTTTCCTTCAGTTAATATTATTCAAAACAAAGACAATTTTGGTTTTGCAGGAGGTTATAATGTGGCATTAGAAAATGTTGAAGAAGAATTTTATGCATTGCTAAATTCTGATGTTGAAGTTACAGAAAATTGGTTGCAACCCATCATAAAATTATTTGAAAACGAACCGAAAACGGCTATTATTCAACCAAAAATTTTAGACTATAAAAACAAAGACTATTTTGAGTATGCCGGTGCCGGCGGTGGTTTTATTGACAAATTTGGATATCCGTATTGTCGTGGACGAATTTTCATGACTTTAGAAAAAGACACCCATCAATACGATGATGTTTCAACTATTTTTTGGGCAACAGGTGCTTGCTTTTTTATACGAAAGTCTGTTTTTCAATCTTTAAATGGATTTGATTCTGATTTTTTTGCTCATCAAGAAGAGATTGATTTATGTTGGCGGGCTTTCAATCAAAACCATGTCGTACGTTATTGTGGATTTTCAACAGTATATCATTTGGGAGGAGCCACTTTAGAAACTTCAAATCCTAAAAAAACCTTTTTGAATTTCAGAAACTCTTTGCTTATGTTAGTTAAAAATTTACCTGCTAATCAAATTCTACCCATTGTGTTTTTTCGTCTTATATTGGATGGCATTGCTGGCGTTCGATTTTTAATAATGGGTAAATTCAAGCATTTTTTTGCCATTTTGAAGGCACATTTTTCTTTTTATAGCCTAATTGGAAAAATTTCTAAAAAAAGAGTTAAAGTTAAACCCCAAAAATACTATAGCGTTCCAAGTATCGTTTTTGCGTATTATATAAAGAAACAGCGGTATTTTACTGATTTAAATTAATATTTTTTTATAATTTATTTGGTACAATCTTTGCTAATTATGCTTAAATTTGTAAAACAAAACCCATCACCAATGAAAAGACTGATTTTATTCGTTTCCATCGCTGCCATGACATTAGGATCATGCGGAACAAAAAAGAAGATTGCTGAATTAGAAGCAAAAAACAAAGAATGTCAAGACATGTTAAATTCAACAACTGTAAAGTTGAACATGTGTTTAAATGAAAAAGATTTGTTGAACAGTCAAATTTCGGATTTGAAAAAAACCAATTCTGACTTGATTAGCAATGTTGGTAATGTAACGTTGTTATCTGCAAAAGGTGCTGAAAACCTTGAAAAATCTTTAGAAAGTTTAAAAGAGAAAGATTTAAAAATTTCTAGACTTCAAGATGCATTAACTCGTAAAGACAGTGTGACATTAGCACTTGTTACCAGTTTAAAAGGTGCTGTTGGAATCAGCGATCCGGACATTCAAATTAATGTTGAAAAAGGAGTTGTAATGATTTCTATTGCAGACAAATTGCTTTTCAAATCTGGAAGTTATGAAATTAGCGACCGAGCTAAAGAAATTTTAGGAAAAGTTGCAAAAGTTGTAAACGACAAACCGGATTTTGAATGTATGGTTGAAAGTCACACCGACAACGTTCCATACAGAAACGGTGTTTTGTTGGACAACTGGGATTTAAGTGCAAAACGTGCTACAGCAGTAGTTCGTGTATTAACAAACGATCACAAAGTTAATCCGAAACAAATGATTGCAGCAGGAAGAGGAGAATTCCAACCTTTAGTTGCTAACAATACGGTTGAAAATCGTGCGGCAAACAGAAGAACAAGAATTATTGTTATGCCAAAAATTGATCAGTTTTATGACATGATTGAAAAAGAAATGAAAAAACAAACAGGAAAATAATTCCTGAATTCAATACAAAGAAAACGCCTCTATTATGAGGCGTTTTTTTTTAGAGTATATCAAGGCTTCCTTTGCCTTCCCTTATGATTTCAGGCTCGTGTTCAGATAAATCAATGATGGTTGAGGGTTGGTTATCTCCATAACCGCCATCAATAACCAAATCAACAAGATTTTGCCATTTTTCAAAGATTAACTCCGGGTCTGTGGAATATTCCAATACCTCATCGTCATCATGAATAGACGTTGAAACAATTGGGTTTCCCAACTGACGAACAATTTCAAGCGTTATGGCATTATCCGGCACACGGATACCAACTGTTTTTTTCTTTTTAAATTCTTTAGGTAAATTATTATTTCCCGGTAAAATAAAGGTATAAGGTCCCGGTAAAGCTCTTTTTAAAATTTTAAAGGTTGCAGTATCAATTTGTCTGACATAATCTGAAAGATTACTCAAATCATGACAAACAAATGAAAAATTAGCTTTTTCTAATTTGATGCCTTTTATTTTTGCAATCCGTTCCAAAGCTTTGGTATTGGTGATGTCACAGCCCAACCCATATACAGTATCTGTGGGATAAATAATGAGTCCGCCATCCTTAAGCGTTTTAATAACTTTTGCAATTTCTTTGGGATT
>JAUXNR010000889.1 GCA_030682755.1 Flavobacterium sp. | reverse complement strand
ACCCTTTTATTCAAACATTATCTCAAACTGCCGGTTTAGAACTAGATGAAAGAAGTTCTACACATGTCTCTTTATTTGTTAATGGAAACTATTGGGGTGTTTATGATTTAAGAGAAAAAGTTGATGATAATGATTTTACAGATTATTACTATGGTCAAGATCAAACATTCAATGGAAGCGACATTTACCTTCAATATATTAAAACTTGGGGCGGCACATTGCCTGAATATGGTAATGCTCCCGCCATTTCTGATTGGAATACTTTAAGACAATATGTTCAAAATAATAACATGGGTGATAGCAGTCATTTTAATTATGTAAACAGTCAATTGAACATTGACAGTTTAATTGATTATTTTGTGATTAATTCGTTTGTAGTTTCCAGAGATTGGCTCAATTATAACACCGGATGGTGGAGAGGATTAGATCCAAGTGGTGAAGCTAAAAAATGGCAATATACACTTTGGGATATGGATGCAGCTTTGGGCCATTATACTAATTTTACTGGTATGCCGGATGTATCTGCAACAGCTAGCCCTTGTCAAGTTGAGAGTTTAAATGTTGGAGCTGGTCACGCACAAACTTTACTTAAACTAATTCAAGAAAATCCTACTGTCCGACAAAAATATGTCACGCGTTATGCTGACTTACTCAACACACACCTATCATGTGCCAAAGTAACTGAACTATTTGATAATATGATTGCCAATATTGCTACAGAAATGCCTCGCCAAATTCAAAGATGGGGTGGAAATATAACCACTTGGCAAAACAATGTGCAAGCAGCTCGAAACTTCTTAACCACAAGATGTGCGTATTTAATGAATTCCGGTATTGCTACTTGTTACAATTTAACAGGACCTTTTGCAACAACTTTTACAGTTTCTCCTGCTAATTCCGGAAATATAAAAATGAATTCTGAATGGTTGTCCAATTACCCTTTTCAAGCTCAAGTGTTTGGCAATATCGAAACTATTTTAAAAGCAGAACCCTCTACCGGTTTTGTTTTTAGTCATTGGACAGTAGATGGAGCTGTAATTCTTCCAAATGAACTAAATCCTGAAATTGTTTTACAATTATCTCAAGCTACTCAAGTGACGGCACATTTTATTGACCCAACAATAACAAATGATGATTTAATTTATTATTGGCATTTTAATACTCTTGAAACTCCTCAAGATGTTACTACAATTGCAGCAGATTTTAAATTAATTCAATCCGCAAATCCAATAATGACTTACACAGGAACCGGACCAAGAGATATTGATGCTAATAATGATGGGGCAAGCATTAATTTACAACAAGGAGAGAATTCAGGAAAAAGTGCTCGTGTTAGAAACCCTTCGGATAATAGAAGTTTGATTTTTGACTTACCTACAATTGGCTTTGAAGACATCAAGTTCGATTATGCAGTTTCACGCACCAATCAAGGTCAATTAGAAAACATTGTAGCCTATACTATTAATGGTCTCGACTACATTCAAACCGGTTTAGTTTCAACTGAATTTGATGTTAGTACAACTTTTAGTTTAGTTCAGTTAGATTTTACAGCTATTGCAGGTGCAAATAACAATCCCAACTTTAAAATTAGAATTACGTTTGAAGGGAATACCGTTGCTTCAAATGGAAACAATCGATTTGATAACATATCTTTAAAAGGAACACCAATAAGTTTAAGCGTTGATAATCCAACCAATTCAAAAATCCAAATTTTTCCAAACCCAGCTATTTCTGAGGTAAATCTATTAAGTACAATCCCAATTAAAAAAATAAATCTATATAACATCCTTGGACAGCATATTGCAGCATTTGAAAGTAATAACTCAACTCAGATAAATATCCCTACAAATAGCTTTTCAGAAGGATTGTATTTATTGCAAATAATAGGTGAACAATTTGAAGAAACTTTTAAATTGATTATTAAAAAATAGCGTCAAAATAATTAGTTTGCAAAATAAAAAAATGCACTCGTTTGAGTGCATTTTTCATTTAAACTAAAACTTATACAATCTCAATCATTCGTTTAGGTTTTGGCAATGCTTCCTCTCTTTTTGGCAGGGTGATGTGCAATACACCATTTTCATAAGTGGCATTAATATCATATTCATTTACTATTTCAGGTAAGGTAAAAGCTCGTTTAAAAGAAGAATAGCTAAACTCTTTACGGGTATATTTACCTTCTTTATCTTTTTCTTCATTTTCAACGCTTGCTTCAGAGGAAATGGTCAATACATTATCGTCTAACTCAATGTTGAAATCTTCTTTTTTCTTTCCGGGAGCAGCCAATTCTACCACAAAGTTGGTTTCAGTTTCTTTGATGTTCACAGCAGGAACAGATACATTAAAGCGTTCCATTCCACCCATCCAGTCGGGTTTCAAAAATTCATCAATTAATGATGGAAACGCAAATCGGTTGTTTGTTTTAACTAGTGTCATGGTTTAAAAAATTTAAATTAAACATTATTTTCATTGATTGAAAAAACAAATAATATTCCAAAACTTTTATTCAGTCAAGATGACACATTTGGTGTAAAAAAACAGTCATTTTTTCAGTCAAACCATTTGATTACAAGACATCTAACTGACTTTTTTTCATTAATTAAAAAACGAGCTTGGTATTCCTTTTTAATAAGTCTATTTTTGCACTCTTTAATTTTTAAAAATGAAACAACTCTTCAACTTATTCGATTTACGTCAAAAAGTCGATTATAGAATAGAAGTCCTTTCCGGAATTACTGTCGCTTTAGCCTTAGTTCCTGAAGCCATTGCATTTGCAATGATTGCTGGATTTTCGCCACTAACAGGTTTATATGCCGCTTTTGTCATGGGATTAGTAACCGCAGTTTTTGGTGGTCGTCCCGGAATGATTTCCGGTGCAACAGGAGCAATTGCCGTAATCTTTGTAGGTTTAATTCTTGAACTTAAAAATACAATTCCAGATATTACATCAGAAACCATTTTGCAATACGTGTTTGCAACGGTTATTCTTGGTGGTATTCTTCAAATTCTGTTTGGATTATTCCGTCTTGGAAAATTTATCAGATTGGTTCCACATCCTGTTATGTTTGGATTTGTAAACGGATTGGCCATCATCATTTTTATGGCTCAATTTCCGAATTTTTATCAAAAAGGAACCGATCATTTATTGGAAAGTTCTGCTTTATTTTTAATGCTTGGGTTAGTACTTTTAACCATGGTAATCATATGG
>JAUXNR010000888.1 GCA_030682755.1 Flavobacterium sp. | reverse complement strand
CTACCAATTCCGCGACTGGCTCCGGTGATGATGGCTACTTTTCCTTCTAATAATTTCATGCTATGTTTGTTTGTTTTGTTTGATTTGAACGACAAATATAAGTAATTCTATTGGCAGAATAGAATGGAATCAGCGTGTTTTTGTTGTTAAAAGAAAATTAAAGTTTCTGAGATTGATTACTGATTTGAGGAACCATTAGCATTGTTTTGTGTAACTAAATAAAAAACAGTTACGTTGTTGCCCGATCTTTCTGAAATCTTCTGAATTACATACTTTTCATTTTCATATTGAGCCAAAAGCTGACCTTGATTTTCAACAATTCTTCTGAATTTATTTTTACGAATATCATGATCCAAAGACATAATGAGTTCTCGTTTTGGAATATAGAAAATTGCTCCTTCAGATTTTTTTATATAACATTGTCTACTTGCATTAACCCAACCTTGTTGCTGTTTGTCATACAACCAACCTGCTGAAATTTTATTTAAATTGTCTTGAATTTGATTGTCTGATAATTCTAAAAAAGCGAATAAGTCTTTAAAAATAACTTCTCGTTCTTCCGATTTATAAACTTGTTGCAAACTTTCTTTAGAGTTAAGAAGCATAATGTTGTTTGGATTTTCACTTGAATAAATGATATCAACCTGCTGTCCTTTATAAAAATGTTGAAATTGATATGTTGGAATTTCGATTGTTCTACTGATGACTTTATTCTCTTTTGTTCTAAACTTTATGGTTATTTCTGCTTCATCGGGTCGTCTTCGTCGGATTCCACCACCTTCGTAATAATTTCCGTTTACTACTAGTGCTTTTGTTTCAACTTTGGTTGCAAGCAATGTTTTTTCGGCACCACTTTCGATGAGCCAAGAGATTAAAAAATAGAAAATTACTCCCGGAATCGCAGCTAATAAGCCAAAAAAGGAAAAGAAATTTCCTAAATCGAAATCCAAAGTAGGGTTTTCATCAATTTTTTCAGGTTTCCATGAATTGTAAAAAAATATCATACAGTAAAGTCCTAAACACAATAAAAGTGTTCCGAAAATGGAAAGAATCCAAACGTTTGTAACAATATTTTGTTTTGGAAGTAAAATAAAGAAAACTAAAAGTGTTGCTACAGTTAATGCTGTAGCAGAAAAAAACACAATTCTATTTCTCTTGATGATGAATTCTCTTTTGTATTGAGCGTATAACTTATTGGCTTCTTCTTTAATATGGATTATTTCCTCTTCTGTTAAACTACTGGAATTTAATAATTTATCAATTTTATAGTTTAGGACCTTGCTTTTTTGTAGTTCGAAAACCTTTTGGATAAGCTGGTTGTTGTTCATCTTTTTATGAATTAAAATCCTTTCGGAAGTGGCACATAAGTATCATCATTTTTAACCATTGGAAAGGTTTTGTTATTCCAATCTTCTTTTGCTTTTTCGATAGTTGATGCATCGGAAGCTACAAAATTCCAAAATATTTGGCGTTCTTGTTCAAACGGTTGTCCGCCAAAAAGAATGATGTGTGAGTTAGGATGAATGTTGAGCGAACAGGCATCTTCTGCTTTCGAAACCAACATATTTCCTTTTTCTATGTGATTATCGCAAGCTTGAATTGCACCTTCGACAATGCAAATTCCGATTTCGCCACGCACTTGTCCGTTGATTTGAAGTTGATATTCTTCTTCGGTTTTTATTTCAACCATGAACATTTCTGAAAAAACAGGAACGGGCGAAGTTTTTCCGAAAGCGGTTCCGGCTACCAGTTTAAACTGGGTGCTTCCCTCCTGCCACTGCGGTAATTCATTCGAATCAAAATGATGGAATTCGGGTGGCATAAATTCTTTTTCTTTGGGAAGAGCGACCCAAATTTGATAGCCGTGCATGGTGAAAATGTTTCCGTTTCTGAGTTCTTGAGGCGTTCGTTCGGTGTGTGTAACGCCACTTCCGGCAACCATCCAATTGACTGATCCGGGTTGAATTTTGACTTTGGTTCCTAAACTGTCTTCGTGCATAACGGCTCCTTCTAACAAAAAAGTCAGTGTTGCGAGACCAATGTGTGGATGCTGATTGACATCCATGTATTTATCCGGACCTAATTCTGTTGGTCCCATGTGGTCGATAAAAATAAACGGTCCGACCATTCTCTTTTTACGAAAAGGGAGAATTCTGCCAACTAAAAAGTCGCCGATATCGCGACTTCTTTCTTCTATAATTAAATCGATGTTTGACATAATGGAAGTTTTTATAAAAATAAAGAAAAGTTGTGATATAAAAAAAGCTCTAGCAACGCAGAACTTTTAAACCTTTAAACTTATAACCTCCTAAAACAACTCAATCAACTTATTCACCGTATTCCAATTTCGACTTGTGGCAATTACATTCAACTTTTTTTCAATGTATTTTTGAGTCAATTTTGTATTTCCTGCCCCTGTTTCTAGTTTCATGTAGATTCTGTTTCCGTCAATAAACGCTTCATCGGGTTTGAATTGGCTTATTTTTAATTCGTTTATCGCCGAATTGTTTAATTCTTTGGAAATAAAAGCTACGTAGAGTTTCTTTGTATCTACTCCTTTTTCCATGAAAAATGGATTGTTGGTCAGGCATTTTTCTAAGTCAGCTTTACTAATTACTATGACCGGAACATCTAAACCCAATTGTTTTGCTATTTCTTGTTTGATGGTAAAACCAACACTTTGTGGGTTTTCATCCTCCGTTTCTAAAAAAACATTTCCGGATTGCACATAGGTTTCAACATTTTGAAAACCACTATTTTCAAGGATGGTTTTTAGAGCATCCATTTTGATTATGTTGTGACCGGATACGTTGATGCCTCTTAATAGTGCCAGATGTTTCATTTGAGTTGGTAGTTGATTCATTAAAAAAATGATTCTATTTTAATTTAATGTAAATAACAGCGTTATCGTAACGGATTTAAACAAAAAAGTTTCCTTACTCAGAAAACTTATTTTTAAATTTTGACTAAATATTTTTTAAAAAGCCACAT
>JAUXNR010000886.1 GCA_030682755.1 Flavobacterium sp. | reverse complement strand
CCCCTTTTTTATATAGGGCAAATATGATTCCGACACATCGGCATTTATTTTTAAGGTTGAAAGGTTTACCAATTGTATGATTTGCATCCCAGGAACAGCAAGTTCGCCTTCTTTGTGGTAAATCTCATCAACAATACCATCGAAAGGTGCACGTATTTTTGCCATTTCGATTTGTGATTCAAGGGTTTTCAATCGGTTTTCGGCTCCATCCCTTGCATTTTTTGCTTCGAGGTACTGTATCTCCGATCCTATTTTCTGATCCCACAATTCTTTTTGTTTGGCAAAGATTTTCTTGGCCAATTCCAGTCCTGTTTTGATTTCATCGATGCTATTGTCCAGTACACTTGTATTGATTGTTGCCAACAATTGGCCTTTTTTCACCCTATCGCCCTCTTTGACATGGATTTTTTTGATCTGCCCGTTCAATTCGGGGCTGATATATGCCTCATTTACCGCCTCTACAGTACCTGCCACTTCGATAAAGTGGTTGAACACTTCAAAATCCAACTCCTGTAGTCGGACAGGAATGCTGAATTTTTGACGATTATCGATTGTGTCATCTCCCAGTTGAACTTTTAGATCCGAAATCTTTTGCTTGATTTTTTGCAATTTGGCCTCTTGCTGTTCAATTTCTTTTTTGATTTGCTCCTTTTCATCGGCTTTGTTGCTCGAACAGGAAGCTAGTATTGCTACCGAAAGTAACATGAAAAATATTTTCTTCATAAAATATTGATTGTCTTATTTATAATTGTTTATTGCTTTGTCTAATTTGTTCTTGGCTGCCAAAAGCTCGAAAATTGTATTGAAATAGCTGGTTTGCGAGCTAAGGTATTGGTTATGTGCCTGTGTGAGATCCATGCTTGATGATAATCCTTCATTGAATTTTATTTGGGTACGGTCGAAAATCCTTTTCGATAACCCCATATTGCTTTTTTCGTTTTGATATTTCGAAAGTGATGTTGCATAATCGGCTTTGGCCTGAATCACCCCAAGGGTAAGCGATTCACCCACAAATATTTTGTTGTTGCTGGTTTTTTTAAGCTCGAGACTTGCCTGTTGTATTTTTGACAGGCGGCCACCCGATGAAAAAATCGGGATTGAAAGCGTGGCACCTAAAATATTTGATTTAAACCAATCTTGATTTGATTTGAATATGTCGAATTCGTTGCGCATGGCATTCTGGCTGTGCGAATAAAATGCAGCCAAACTCG
>JAUXNR010000885.1 GCA_030682755.1 Flavobacterium sp. | reverse complement strand
GAAACCGGCAAGCTGATACCAAAAGAACGGCTTCGTATTGTGCCACACGCTACCCTTTCGATCGAGGCAAAACTTGGGCAATCCTCACGCAGGTAACATTTTTACATATTAATATTTTGTTTTGAAAAAAGCATTGATTCTGGTATTCGCAATACTATTGCTCGACCAGGCACTAAAGTTTTACATAAAAACAACCATGTACCTTGGGCAGGAGTACAATGTACTTGGTGATTGGTTTATCATTCACTTTACCGAAAATGAAGGGATGGCTTTTGGGTGGAAATTTGCCGGTGAATATGGCAAACTATTCCTCAGCTTGTTCCGTATTGCGGCAATTACCGCTATTTTCTGGTACTTGTATAAAATTATCCGCCAAAAAGAAGATAAAATACTGATATTGAGCGTATCCTTTATTTTGGCAGGGGCAATTGGAAATATTATCGACTCTGCTTTTTATGGCTTGATTTTCAACGAAAGTGGCGATTATTTTAACCCCGGATTGGCAGTGCTGTTCCCCGAAGGTGGTGGGTATGCCACCTTTTTGCATGGCAAAGTGGTTGACATGTTCTATTTCCCCATAATCAAGGGAACATATCCCGATTGGTCTCCTTTTAATGCCGGTTATGAGTTTATATTTTTCCGCCCGGTTTTCAATATTGCCGATGCCTCCATTTCGGTAGGTGTGATTATTTTAATATTGTTTCAGAAAAGGATATTTAAACAAAAAGAGGTTCTTGTTGAGGAAATTGAACAATCAGAAACCAAATTAGCTGACGGATTGGCTTAGAAAAACACAACAATTCGGTTCAATCTTGAATTTTGCCCATCTTTTGATCAAGCAAAAGTTGAATGAATAAAAAGAACTGGAGATGGGATTATTTTGAGATCAATTCATAGAATCTTCATAAATTTTCTAAAAAGACAACTTAACGGAAGTGCTATTTCCTTTGAATATCGATATATCCTCTTATTTTTCATAATCAAAACTTGTTTATTGTTTTCTCTAGCAATTGATCATTGTGGATTGTAAGTTTGACATTGTTGGTTTTCCATTACGCCTTATTGTTTACTAATGTTCTTTGTCAAACAAACAACAAACAATGTTCAAGCATATCGACACTTAAAGGGGGAAGTAAAAATTGAATCTTAGACAGTTTCTTGGTTATCTTGCATAAATTTTCTCGAAAAAACTGTTATTCCTGTTGTATCCTGTATAACCAATAATTCTCGTGAGTCCTGTCTCCATCAACCCAAAACGGTTCGTAAACAAATTTCTTTTCAAGGCGTAAAAATCC
>JAUXNR010000881.1 GCA_030682755.1 Flavobacterium sp. | reverse complement strand
GTGGAACAAATCAGTTTTTTATTAAAAGGAAATCTGTTGGTTTCCTTTCAAGAAAAACGTGGCGATTTTTTCTCTCACATCAGAGAACGCATCAAGACAAATTCCGGAATTGTTTGTAAAAAGAACAATGATTTTCTTTTGTATCTCATGTTAGATGCCGTGATGGAAAATTTTTACATTACCATTGAAAAATTTGAAGACTCCATAGAATTATTGCAAACAGAAGCAAAAACCATTGAAAATCAAGATGTTTTAGTGCGAATAGAAAAATCACGTGAAGAATTAAACTATTTAAAGCGTTCTTTAATTCCGCTTAGGGATTCGCTTTACAATTTGAAATCCATTCAAGATGATGATGATTACAGTGGTATTGAAAAGTCAAATTTTACTTTTTTTGCCCGTTTGCACCAAAAAAGTTTGGAGCTTTTGGATCAGATTGATTATGATATGAATTCTTTGGAAAGTGCTTCCAGTTTTTATTTCTCGGCACAAAGCCATCGCATGAATGAAATCATGAAAACCCTAACCATTGTTTCTGTGGTGTTTATTCCGCTTACGTTTATTGTTGGAGTTTATGGAATGAACTTTGAAAACATGCCGGAACTGGCTTATAAAAATGGGTATTTTGTTACCTTAGGAGTAATGTTTGTTTTGGTTTTAGGAATGATTTATTACTTCAAAAGGAAAAAATGGTTTTAACTTTTTTATGAAATTAAGGTTGTGTTTTTATAAACCACATAGGAATTTAGGCTTGTGAAAAAGTAAAGATGCTTCGCTTTATTTTAGTAGACATAGCAAGTAAACCTAGAATAAGTAAACTAGTTAGTGTTAATTCTGAGCTTTTGTGATAATGTTTAGTAATGATCTTTCTAATAAGGGTGTTTAACTTTTAAAAATTCCTCTAGAATAGTTATTTCATCGATATTAAACAAATATGAATTATATTGAGTTGATACAAGGTTAGATATATTACACTCAAAACAGATTTTATTAATACCTACTATTTTTGATTTGTTTCTGAAAACTAATATATCCCGAAAAACAGGCATACATTCAGAGAAATATATGTCACTTGTCTTTTTGGTTTTGCATATATAGCTATTAATAAATTTTAAACTTTTCTCATTTAATTTAATTTTAGCATAATAATTACCAATTTTATCTACATTGAGACTATCACTGATAGTATTGAAATAATCATTTACTATATTTCTTTTGATTGTATCTTTTTGACTTGTTTCATGTCCGTTAAAATTATCAATATCTAGATGGTAATAATCAATTTGATCATATTCAAAAATAGTATAATTACACTCTTTAATTTTAAATTTATCACTATTGATAGGTGGATTGGTAATTAGTAAATAGATTGAAAACAATGTTATCACTGCACAAGCAATAATAATATTACTTGTTGAAATTAAATTAAAAGAGACGAACCTTTTTGTTTTCAAAATTCTAAGTTTATTTGATACATATTTCTTGAAGCAATGCTCTCAATTATGTGGTTTTCAATTTAAATTCTAATTAAAACTTGGTTTAATTTTTAATTCAACGTCAAAGCTCCCAAAATTTCTTCAGACATAAACGGACCTCCGGGATAACGAGCCGTGTAATCTAAATTTAACCAAATTTGTCCTCTTTCGTCAATGTGGTAATGGATTTCTTTGTTTTTACTTTCGGCTACAAATAGCACTTCTTTGATTAAATAAACGGCAGCTTCCAAATCACTTTTTTTACCCACAAGCATTTCCGGATAGATATGACCACCGGTATGAATGAGTCGGGGTGTGCCGCCAACAGCTCTGATGCATGCGGCCATTAAGATGGCGTGATCATCACAATCGCCTGAAAAGTGAATTAAACTTTCGGTAGCATGAGCAATGTATTCCTTTCCTTTTGGGTCATTTACATAATTCCAACGGTTACGAATTTCTTTGAACACTGCAAAACATTGAATCATTCTTCGGTGTTCTTTTTGACCTTTTACATCCTTAAAATGAAGCGTGGTTGCCGTTAATGCAAAGTTTCGCACTTTCGGATTGTCATATTCAATGGCTTTTAAAATTTGAGATTTGTTTGGAAATGGCAATAGTTTAGAAATCATAATATCCTGCGGATTCGGGTCTTCTGTCATGGAATAAATCATATAACCATAATCTTGAAAAACCGATTCAAAGCCATAGTTGCTAAAAAGAGTTCCGTAAATCAGAATAATCAAATAAACAGCAATTCCTAAAATCAATATGGTTCGTATCAATCGAAGTATAAGTTGAA
>JAUXNR010000584.1 GCA_030682755.1 Flavobacterium sp. | reverse complement strand
AAGCAATGAAGGGAAAAAGTATCGAGTAATAAAAATTTGACTTATTTCTTAATGCTTAAAAAATCATTTATCTATATTTGATTATGAAAAAGCAACAGGTACTTGAAACCGTCCACTCTTTCCCGGAAGAAATAAATATTGAGTCGTTGATTGAACGATTAATTTTCATAGAACAAATTGAATCTGCCGAGAAGGACATTGAAAATGGCCATGTTTTAACTCATGAACAGGTTGTCGAATCGATCACAAAAAAATGGCAAGAATAGTTTGGACAAGAAATGCTTCAAACGATTTTCATGAACTTTTTGATTACATCTCAAAAGACTCGAAGTTTTATGCCATCAGATTTTCAAAAAAAATTATCTATAAAATTGAATTACTTTTAAAATTTCCCATGACCGGGAGAATAGTTCCTGAATTTGACAATGCAAATATAAGAGAGTTATTAGAGGGGAATTACAGAATAGTTTATCGCGTAGAAAATAAAAACATTTACTTGCTTAGAATATCACACACATCAAGACAACTTAAAAACCTATAAAATAATCAACATGAAAAAAATTTTAGCCACCCTATTCCTATTTTTTCTTGCATTTACTGTTCTAGCACAAGATAAAAAAGTTGCCGATCCGGCCCCTCCGGTTGTAACTAAACACCAAGTTACCATCTCCGGAAAAGTGATCAACTACACTGCTACCACTGGCTACATGCCCATAAAAGATGAGAAAGGTAAATTAAGAGCTAATGTTTTTTTCATTGCTTACACTGTTGATGGCGTAAATGATAAAAGTAAACGTCCGGTTACCTACACGTTCAATGGTGGTCCGGGTTCATCATCGGTTTGGTTACACATGGGGGCAATCGGACCAAAGAGAGTGGTAATGAGTGATAAAGGAGATGCCCTTACCCCTCCCTATCAATACATTAACAACGAATATTCTTGGTTAGATAAAACCGATTTAGTTTTTATCGATCCAATCACAACCGGATTTAGTCGCGCGGCAGATGATGTAAGCGACAAATTATTTCATGGATACAATGAAGATATCGAAATAGTTGGCGAATTCATACGCTATTACAGCAATCGTTACCAACGTTGG
>JAUXNR010000863.1 GCA_030682755.1 Flavobacterium sp. | reverse complement strand
CACATAGATACATAGGCTTATGATAAAGTAAAGACGCTTCGCTTTATTTTAGTTTAGCATAGCTATGATAAACAATGCTTCTATGTGGTTAAATAAAAAAATCTGTTGAGTGAAATTCTACTTTCATTTTTTAACCCCATAGATACATAGGGAAAAGGAAAACATGCTCTATGTGCTACTTTGATTGAGCGAAGCGTCTTTAAAAACTATGAAAACTATGTCTCTATGTGGTTTAAAAAAATAGTTTAAAAGATTAAGAGTTTAAAAGGTTTAATTTTATCTGTTTGTAATAATTCTGTGATGATTTGCAATAGTACTTATGAAAATAGTATATTAGTTGCAAATTAAACTAACCATGGAAGAAATTCAACAAACCAAAAAGGGCTTTGTCGCTAAGGCTCTTGACTTTATTGAGCGAAAAGGGAACAAACTCCCGGATCCTGCTATTTTATTTTTTGTTTTAATGCTTTTAATTTGGGTGCTATCAGCATTTTTTTCAACGGTTTCTTTTGCCGAAATTGACCCAAGATCACAAGCACCTATTACGGTTATCAACTTATTAAGTGGTGGGTCATTAGCGGCTTTTTTGGCCAATATGGTCACAACCTTTACAAGTTTTGCTCCGTTGGGCATTGTATTAGTAGCCATGTTAGGGGTAGGTGTTGCCGAACATGCCGGATTCATCAATGCGGGATTAAAAACCATGTTAAGCTTTACACCAAAAGCCTTATTAACCCCAATGCTTATTTTAGTTGCCATAGTGTCTCATACGGCAACAGATGCAGGTTACGTATTGGTAATCCCATTAGGAGGTGTTATCTTTTATGCTGCAGGTCGTCATCCCTTAACGGGAATTGCGGCGGCGTTTGCAGGCGTATCCGGTGGTTTTAGTGCCAACTTTATTCCGTCGGGAATAGACCCGTTATTACAAGGTTTTACGCAATCAGCGGCACAAATCATTGATCCCGCTATTCAATTGAACCCGTTGAACAACTGGTTTTTTACGTCAGCTTCTACGTTGTTGATTGTGCTGTTGGGTTGGTACATTACTGAAAAAATTGTGGACCCAAGACTTCGTAGTGTTACTGTGGAAGTAGGTTCAGAAGAGCAACCTAAAATGGATGCTTTGGACGCCAAAGAGAAAAAAGCGTTTTGGGTTTCATGCATTGTGATGTTCTTAATGTTAATCGGATTGTATTTCTGGGCCGCACCGGCTGATTCAGCTTTACGTGCAGAGACTGGTGAGATTGCTGTTTTCACAGCTCCTTTGATGCGTTCAATTGTTCCTTTAATTTTTATTATTTTCTTGGTTCCGGGTGTGGTATATGGTATGATGTCAGGCACGTTCAAGAAGTCAAAAGACATTATTGACAGCATGACCAAATCCATGAGTGGGATGAGTTATTATATCGTGATGGCCTTTTTCTGTGCGTTGTTTATCGATGCGTTTGCCAAATCGAATTTAGGAGCTTTATTGGCTTTAAAAGGGGCATCTGCGTTAAAAGCCATGGCATTGGCACCTGAAATTACCATCGTGGGTATTATTTTGCTCACCGCTTTTGTGAACCTTTTTATAGGATCTGCTTCCGCAAAATGGGCGTTGATTGCTCCGATTATGGTACCGATGTTGATGCAATTGGGTATTTCTCCTGATTTAACGCAGGCGTCGTATCGAGTAGGGGATTCGGTTTCTAATATCGTGACCCCGTTGATGCCGTATTTCCCTCTTGTGGTGGTTTATTGTCAGAAGTATGTCAAGAGCACGGGAATTGGAACACTCGTTTCGATGATGATACCGTATTCTATTGCGTTTATGATTGCTTGGACGATTTTCCTTTTAGCGTATTGGGCTTTGGGTATTCCGTTGGGATTGCAGTCTACGTATGAGTATATTGCACCTTAAGTAGCTTTTTTTAAATATATACTAAACCCTTATTTCAATTGAAGTAAGGGTTTTTTGTATAAATGAGGTGAGGAACGGTATAAAGATGGTAACGCGGGTTTGAACGGATTTTTTCTCGCAGAGACGCAAAGATTGGAACGCGGATGACGCGGATGGCTTCGCCAACGCTGGTTTTAACGGATTTTTTATTGCAGAGACGCAAAGATGGGAATGCGGACCTGCCTGCCGGCAGGCAGGTGACGCGGATGGCTTCCCCGCACGAACAATGTCATTAAGTTAAGGATTTTGTAATTAGAAAAAGTAACACAAAGCTAATCACCCTCAGTTTGTCATTCCGAGGGATGTCGAAGACGAAAGAGGAATCTCCTACGCAGTAGGCAGCCCCGCTGCCGCACGAACCCTTTCGTTTGGTTTATAAAAAACTTTTGACACTATTTAACTAATTATCCGGTTCTAGATTACTATTATATTTTTTACTGTTTTTATTGAGGTAAATTATAAGTAGTAGTTGTTAATTTATTTTGGCACACGAAGGGATTTGTGCGTTAGTGGTACTTCAATGTATGGAAAAGATAATGTTTTTTTAAGATTTATTTATAAGAATAGTATGCCATTAATTTTTATATTTCAAACTTGTTTAAGTCCAACTGTTGTTTGAAGTCAATTTAGTTATACATCCCCTACAATGAAAAAGTATTTTTTGATTCTAATTCTTTTTTTCAGCCAATTTAATAGTGCTCAAACGAGCGTAACAGACACACAAAAATTCAAGCAAGTAGGACTGGTTTGGGGATTAATGAAGTACCATCATCCCGACGTAAGTAAGGGTACCTATGACTGGAATCCTATTCTTTTAGAGGCACTAGCACGTTGCGAAAAAATGGAATCACAGGAGGAACTGAATGCTTTCTTATTGGACTTCGTTAGAAAATACACTACCAAAAGCACTCGTTTTAAAGAAAGAAAAGTGGATCATTCCAAACTTTTTTTAAAAAACCAAGATTATGATTGGATTGACAAAGCGGTATTTGGAGATGAATTGACAAAGGAGCTACATAAATTAAAAGACAATGGAAATAGTAGTGGTTTTTATGTAAAGGTCAGTAAGCTTACCAGAATGGTTTCCTTTGAAAATGAGAAAGGCATTCCAGATTTCGAAGTAAAAAACAAACACCACCGCTTGTTAACGTTATTTAGTTTTTGGAACGCAATGCACTACTGGAACCTAAATAAATATTTGACCGATGAAAAATGGTTTGACGTTTTAGATGGTGCTATGGATGATTTTTCAAATGCAAATTCAAAAGTAAAATATGAGCTTGCAAAATTAAAGATTGTTGCAAAATTAAATGATTCGCATTCCATGGGTTTCTCCAGTGAAGTTAGGGATTCCTTGTTTAAGTTTTCTGCAAGTTTCAATGTGAAGGTTGTGAATGATTCTGCTGTTGTAACTCGTTTTGCAAACAAAAAACTAGCTACAGAAAACGGCATTGAACTTGGAGATGTTATTGTTAAAATCAAAAATCAAAAAGTTTCAACCTATATTGATACTACTTTTTCTGATTTGCTATCAGCTTCCAATAGAACGGCTCTCCATAAAGGGCTGTCCTACAATTTACTATTGTGTAATAATGTTGACTCCATACAGGTTGACCTTATAAAAAAGAATGGTGAAGTGGTCAACAAATATATTAAGTTATATGAAAAGTTTGACTACGATATCGATACAAGCAAAACGCAGCATAAAGAGAACTATTATTTTGTAAAGCCTAATATTGGTTATTTAAATGTAGGGAAAATGACAAAAAAGGAGGTGGAAAATGCTTTTAAACAGTTTGTTAACACAGAAGGATTGATTTTAGATTTGAGAATATATCCAAGAAATATTACGGCATCTGCTATTACGAAACAGCTATTGCCAAAAAGAAAAGAGTTTATAAAAGTAACTTTGCCTATAAATGGATATCCTTCTGTTAGTGAATACGATGCCGAAGCCCCATTACGATTCATAAGCGACCCTTTTAAGACGGCTGCTAGTTCAAAGAAGTATTATAAAGGCAAAGTGGTTTTATTGGTCGATAGAAATACGGCAAGTAGAGGCGAATTTATTGGCATGGCGATACAGCAATCACCCAATTGCATTACTATTGGAGAACAAACCAGTGGTGCTCCAACTAATATAACCCTCTTTACGCTGCCCGATGGTTCTGAAGAAGTATTTACAGGATATGGTGGTTTTTATCCCACCGGCGAAAGTGTACAGCGAAATGGACTCAAATTAGATTACACAATTATAGAAAAGGCTATGAATTATGATCCTAATAGGTACATCAATGAAGCCGTTAAGATTATTGAAGGTGATAAATAGGTGATTTGTTTTTTGAAGTGTTCCTATTTATAGTAAAACTGGGTTATTTGAAACACGAGGGGTTTGGGGACTTCTTGGTAGAAAAAAATGAATGTGATTAGGTGAGTTTGGAATAACAAATTAAAGGGATATGCTGGGTGAGATTTGATTATGAGATTCCTCCTGCGTCCTTTAGATTTGTTTTCTAGAAAAAATCAATAAATTTATGATTGAGAAAGGAAGCAAAAGTACACTATTCTTGCGTCAGAGTTAATTACTCATATTTCGATTAAGACTTTTGCCTCCCTTTTCATCAAAGACTCAAATAGAAATTAGGGAACCAGACCCATTATTAAGGAGTTGAGCTTATGATGAATTTCTCAAATCACTTGTTTAACGTTAAAAGCAAAGTTATGAAAAACATTATTATTGGCATTGACATCAGTAAGAAGACTTTAGATATTTGTATCAAAGATGAAAAAGTTTCCTATTTTACCATTGAAAACAAAGTCCAGAGCATTAAGCGTTTTTTCAAAATGTATTCTACTAGCTATCCTATTGTAGCTATGGAAAATACGGGTAAATATAATTGGAATTTGTTGCAGGTCTTGGAATCTCATAACTTTAAGGTTTATATCATATCTCCCTTACACTTAAAGAAGAGTATGGGCCTTACAAGAGGAAAAAATGACAAGGTTGATGCACTTCGAATTTGTAATTTTATCGAAAAGAACCATCAGGAAATCACACAATGGAAACCTTCATCACTGACAATCAGAAAGATTAAAGTACTGCTTACAGAAAGAGCAGCAAGAATAAAAATGAGAAAACAATTGACTAGCCAGCAGGATGACTACAAACTGATGAAAGGAATTAATATGGACAAAGAATTGCTGAAATTAAATTTGCAACTTGTTAAGAGTATTGATATTCAAATCAAAAGCATAGAAAAAAGCATAGAAGAAGTCATCTCTAGTGAATCAGAGTTAAAAAATAATTATCAATTGATGAAATCTGTTCCTGGTGTAGGCAAAGTGCTCTCGTGGGTTATTTTGGCAAAAACAGACGGATTTACAACCATCACAGATCCAAGAAAAATGGCCTGTTATAGTGGAGTTGTACCTTTTGATTTTCAGTCGGGCACTTCCATAAAGCGAAGACCCGGAGTGTCAAGACTTGCTGATAAAACAGTTAAGAGCGTCTTGCATCTTGGAGCGATGAGTGCTATTAGGAATGATAATGACTTAAGAAATTATTATCTTCGAAAAGTAGAAGAAGGCAAAAATAAAATGAGCGTTTTAAATGCAGTTAGGAACAAAATAATACATCGGGTTTTTGCAGTAATTAAAAACCAAATTCCTTATCAAAAAAATTTGGTTTTATCATAGAAATCGGAATGACAAACACACGCAATCATTAATTCCGAAATAAGCAGAAATCAAGCGATACAGAAGACAACAGATAACAGACAACTCCTAACCCCCATACTGCCCCTCATAATAATCCAAATAAGCCCCACTAGTTACTCGCTCCAACCACTCCGAATTGGACAAATACCACTGTATCGTCTGCTCCAAACCCTCTTCAAAAGTAACCGAAGGTTGCCAACCTAATTCGCGATTTATTTTAGTAGCATCAATCGCATACCGCAAATCATGACCCGGACGGTCTTTCACAAACGTAATTAATTGTTCAGAAGTCCCTGGAGCCCTGTGCAAGTGCACATCCATTTTTTGGCATAAAAGTTTCACCAAATCAATATTCTTCCATTCGTTGAAACCACCGATATTATACGTTTCGTGATTTTTTCCTTCATGGAAAACCAAATCAATGGCAACAGCATGGTCGATAACATACAACCAATCTCTCGTATAATTCCCATCACCGTAAACCGGCAAAGGTTTGTGATGTATAATATTATGAATAAACAACGGAATCAATTTTTCCGGAAAATGATTGGGGCCATAATTATTCGAACAATTCGTAATCACATAAGGCAAACCATACGTCTCCCCATACGCCCGAACAAAGTGGTCCGAACTGGCTTTAGACGCCGAATAAGGTGAATTCGGATCATACGGCGTCGTTTCAGTAAACAAACCTGTCGCTCCCAAACTGCCATACACCTCATCCGTACTGATATGATAAAAACGTTTGCCTTGAGAATCATGCTTCCAAATTGCTTTTGCAGCATTCAATAAATTCATAGTGCCGATAACATTCGTCTTCACAAACGCCAACGGATCAGTAATAGAACGATCCACATGCGACTCAGCCGCCAAATGAACCACCCCATCAAACTGATGTTCTTGAAAAAGAGCATCAATAAAAGGAGCATCGGTAATATCTCCTTTGATAAAAGTATAATTGGATTGCGATTCAATATCCGCAATATTCTCTAAATTCCCGGCATACGTCAACGCATCCAAATTATAAACCTTGTACTCCGGATACCTAGTCACAAAACGTCGCACCACATGCGAACCTATAAACCCTGCTCCTCCGGTAATAAGTATTTTTTTCATCCCTTAATAACTTCAAAAATCAGTATTCCTTATTCATCATTCAATCTTCAAAAAACCTCAGCACCTTAGCACCTCAGCCACTCAGCACCTACCTAAAGCCTCCCATCAACCCCCTCCAAAATCCCCTTCACATCATACAAAACATTCACCGTATTTTTCAAACTTCCCAAATCCAACGCCATAAACTCCTTATGAGCAACCCCCAACACAATAGCATCAAAAGTAGCGGCAGGAACTTCTTTAACAGAAGTAATACCATACTCGTGAAACACCTCTTCCGGATTAGCCCAAGGATCGTAAACCGTAACAGCAATGCCATAATCCACTAAAGCATTATAAACATCCACAATTCTGGTATTGCGTACATCCGGACAGTTTTCCTTAAAAGTAATTCCTAAAAGCAACAAATTGGCACCGTGAATCGTAATGCCTTTTTTTATCATCAACTTCACCACTTGCGAAGCAACATATTCTCCCATACTGTCATTCAATCGACGTCCCGCTAAAATTATTTCTGGATGATAACCCGATTCTTGAGCCTTTTGAGCCAAATAATAGGGGTCTACCCCAATGCAATGTCCGCCTACCAGTCCGGGTTTGAAAGGAAGAAAATTCCATTTTGTTCCCGCAGCTTCCAAAACAGCATGCGTGTCAATCTGTAACAAATTGAAAATCTTAGCCAATTCGTTCACAAAAGCGATATTGATATCGCGTTGTGAATTTTCAATAACTTTAGCAGCTTCAGCTACTTTTATAGTAGGAGCCAAATGCGTTCCGGCTGTAATAACAGATCGGTACAACGCATCTACTTTCTGACCGATTTCAGGTGTAGAACCCGAAGTAACTTTTAAAATTTTATCCACGGTATGCTCCTTATCTCCCGGATTAATTCGTTCAGGAGAATAACCGGCAAAAAAGTCAACGTTGAATTTCAAACCACTCACCTTTTCCAACACCGGGATACACTCCTCTTCAGTAGCTCCCGGATAAACCGTAGATTCATAAATCACGATATCGCCTTTTTTAAGAACCTTACCCACAGTGGCACTCGATTTATACAACGGATTCAAATCCGGACGGTTGTTCTTATCCACGGGAGTCGGCACTGTAACCACATAATAGTTACAAGCTGCAATATCCTCAATATCACAAGAACAATACAAACCGTTTTCCTCTGATGGTTGAGCCACCAAAACACTTTGTAATTCAGAGGCAGAAACCTCAAGCGTAGCATCATGCCCTTCATTCAAAGCCGCCACACGATGGGCATTAATATCAAAACCAACAACCGAATATTTTGTAGCAAACAAACGAGCCAAGGGCAATCCCACATAACCCAATCCAATAACTGCTATTTTTATAGCCATCTTTTTTATTTTTAAATCCCTATCGGGAATAAATTAATTTTTAAAAATACACTCTAAACTTCATCATCCAAATTTCTTCAACCATCATTCAAGCTCCAAAAATCGCAGCACTACAAAAAAAGCGAAGCGTCTTTGCGTCGCTAAGAGAAAAAAAACTTGCATCCCCGCAACTTTACATCCCTGCGTCTTTGCGTCTTTGCGAGAAAAAAAACCTGCATCCCCGCGAGAAAAAATCCGCCTCATCAGCGTTGGCGAAGCCATCCGTCTCATCCGCGTTCCATCCCGCAACCCGCAACCCTCCTACGCCCCAATCGTCTGATATATAAACCCAAGCCCCGTCAATTGCTCCCCATCCAACACATTCCTCCCATCAAACACAAAAGCAGGTTTATTCATTTTATGATAAATAGTTTCCCAATCATACGTCTTAAATTCATCCCACTCCGTCAAAACAGCAATAGCATGAGCTCCTTCACAAGCCAAATACGGATCCGGTGCAGCCTGCAACAACCGTGCATTTTCAGACTCCGAACGGGTTTGTAAATAATTCAAATCTTCCAGCATTTGCTGCTCCGTTACTTTTGGATCAAAAACCGTAATTTTTGCTTGTTCAAACAACAAATCATTGGCTACATAAATAGCTGCCGATTCACGCGTATCATTCGTATCTTTCTTGAAAGCCCATCCTAAGAAGGCAATTTTCTTATCGGCAACGGTGTTATAAAGTGTCGTGACAATATTTTTAGCAAAACGACGCTTTTGATGGTCATTCATTAAAATAACTTGTTCCCAATAATCCGCAACTTCATTCAAACCATACGATTTGGCTATATAAACTAAATTTAAAATGTCTTTTTGAAAACAAGAACCTCCAAAACCAACAGAACTTTTCAAAAATTTTGGCCCAATCCTACTGTCCATACCAATAGCACGAGACACTTCACTCACATTAGCTCCCGTCTTCTCACACAATTCCGAAATGGAATTTATGGAAGAAACACGTTGAGCTAAAAAAGCATTAGCTACCAATTTAGAAAGCTCCGACGACCATAAATTGGTAGTCAAAATGCGATCAGTAGGTACCCATCTCGAATACACATCAACCAAAGCTTGAATGGCTTGTTGTCCCTCAAGTGAAGTATCACCACCAATTAACACCCTGTCCGGATGAAACAAATCTTGAACTGCAGTACCTTCTGCTAAAAATTCAGGATTGGATAAAATTTGATATTTTACGCCATTACCCGTATTGTGCAAAATACTCTTTATCGCCTCAGCTGTTCGAACCGGTAACGTTGATTTCTCTACGACAATTTTATCGGTTTTAGCCACTCGTGCAATTTGTCGTGCACACAATTCAATGTATTTCAAATCTGCCGCTTGACCTTTTCCGGCACCATACGTCTTTGTAGGCGTATTAACCGAAATAAAAATCATTTCCGCTTCCTCTATGGCTTGGTCTACTTCCGTAGAAAAAAATAAATTTCTACCTCTGGCTTCTGCAACTACAGCTGAAAGTCCCGGTTCATAAATCGGAATATTTTCAACATTCGGATCATTCCATTTTGCAATGCGTTCCACATTTAAATCCACTACCGTAACTTGAATGTCCGGACATTTCTGTGCAATAACTGCCATGGTGGGCCCACCCACATATCCGGCTCCGATACAGCAAATTTTTGTAATCTTCATTCGTTTTTATTTTAAGTTGTCCCAATACCATTTCACGGCTTCTTCCAAACCCTGCTGAAATGAGTACTGAGGTGTATAATTCAATAAGCGTTGTGCTTTTTCAATACTTGCTAAAGAATGCGGAATATCTCCAGGTCGGTTCGGTCCATGCACCACAGGAACGGCAGCAATTTCTGGATCAAATTCAGACAGATAGTCTTTCAACAACCCAACCATTTGTGTCAAGGTTGTTCTATCGCCAAAAGCGGTATTGTAAACCGTATTCAAAGCCTCAGGATTGGTGGTTAACATTGCCAATTCATTCATTTGAATCACATTGTCAATATAGGTAAAATCACGAGAATGATTCCCATCCCCATTAATCACCGGACTTTCATGTTGTAACAACTGCATCACAAACTTCGGAATCACCGCCGCATAAGCCCCATTCGGATCTTGTCTTCTGCCAAATACATTAAAATACCGTAACCCAATCGTCTCCATCCCATACGTAGAACTGAAAATGGAAGCATACAATTCATTCACATACTTCGTTATCGCATACGGCGACAACGGTTTCCCTATCACATCCTCCACCTTTGGTAACCCCTCAGAATCCCCATACGTGGAAGAACTCGCAGCATATACAAAACGTTTCACACCCGCATCTCGTGAAGCCACCAACATATTCAAAAACCCACTCACATTCACTTCATTACTCACCACCGGATCCTTTATTGATCGCGGCACCGAACCCAACGCAGCCTGATGCAAAACATAATCAATTCCTTGTACAGCCAACTCACAATCAGCACTATTTCTTATATCTCCGGTAAGTAACTGAAAATACTCATTGCTCAAAAACCCTTCAATATTCCTTCGATGTCCCGTTGCAAAATTATCCAATACCCTAACATAATATCCCTTATTCAGAAAATACTCCGTCAGATTAGAACCTATAAACCCGGCTCCACCCGTAATTAAAATCTTCTTTTTATCCTGCATCATTACCTAACTACTAGATTTGTCCTTCTTAAACAACTTTGAATACATTTTAGCAAAGAACCCCTGTGGTTCTTCATTAATATGATAACCGCTGGCATAAGCACCGTACCCGTAACCATAGCCGTATCCATAGCCATATCCTGTTCCATATTTAGCCTTGGACTCATAACTATTAAAAATAATACTCACATTATTAATTTCACCTCTTTCACTGTGGTTGTTCAACAAATTAACCATGTCTTTCTTGGTATAATTTTGACGCATAACATACAGTGTAACATCGGCATAAGGAGCTAACTCAATAGCATCTGCAACCAAACCAATTGGTGGCGTATCTAAAACAATATAATCATATTTATCTTTTAACAAATCCATCATTTCCTTCATACTGTCTCCCATAATCAACTCAGACGGATTGGGCGGAATGGGTCCGGAAGTAATTACATCCAAATAAGGTATGTGTGTTTTTTGCGTAATTTCTTCTAAACTTTTCTGACCAATCAAATAGTTTACAATACCAATGTCATTTTTAATTCTAAAGTCATCAAAAATCCTTGGTTTTCGTAAATCCAAACCTAAAACGACTGTTCTTTTTTCGCTTAATGCAAAAACAGTAGCAATATTAATGGAGCAAAAGGTTTTACCTTCACCACTAATGGAAGACGTTACCATTAACGTTTTTGTTCCTTCAATATTTTTCTTTTTATACAAAAACTGAAGTGACGAACGAATAGCCCTGAAGGATTCTGCTAATGCTGATTTGGGCTTTTCAAAAACAGCCAAATCAGATTCTGTAGTTTTAATTCCAACCACACCAATGATGG
>JAUXNR010000844.1 GCA_030682755.1 Flavobacterium sp. | reverse complement strand
TACATCAATACCAAGAGGGTCTATACTTATAGCTCCATCGAAGCCCCAATAGTTATACTTACGCATATTACCTTGATATTGCAACTGGGTGGCACCGTAATGGACTCCTGTTACCGCCATTTCTACAGGACCCAAATTCAGGGATATATTGAGAGGCAGGAAGCCATTGCCACCTACAATTTCTATTGTGCCGTTATCATAGACACGTAGTTTTGGTATTTCAATAATCTGGTTGCCAATAAGTTTATTCATTACCTGATTTTGAAACCATATCTGGCAGCTTGTACCGATGTAGAATTTATCGTTTTCACGACCCAATTCTAAAGTAAGGAAATTGAACGTGACAAAATTAAAGAGTGTTAGAGGGATACCTTCCGGTTCAGAGGCTGTCAAGTTGAAATCACCTACTTCATTGAGGTGTCCTGTAATGATAATTTCTGCATTATTACCATCAGAATCTTTAAGCTTAGGTATCTTTAACCGTCCGGCAATATTGGACTGAGTAATGGTATTTTGTTTAAATGTAATATCAAAATGATTAAAACCTATTTCCCAGTTTCCGATTTTGAGAGGCAGGTAATCATCTTCAGTAGTAGGTGTTCCATTAACGGTTTCTATAGCAATAGTTCCGGATATACCACCTGAACCCGCCAATATATTATAACCGGCTATACGCAGAGTGGTATTATCTACATTATTAAACCATTTTGGTGGTAGAGTTATGGCTACATATTGTGCATAGACACCTATAAAATCCTGTGGTCTTCCATCTAAATCAGCCTCTATAATATTGGAATTTTTACTTAAATCCAGTTTTACTTTTTTAATGTCTATTTCTAAACCTGTATTTCCAATCTGAGACGGATAATTGAGGCTAACATCCATTTCTTCCTGAAAACTTATTCCTCCCTGAGTGCTGAATTCTAAAGTTCCGATGTCAAAAATCAGTATGGACTGTTCAGGGTCAGGTAAAGGATTCCCATTAGAATCGACAGGAACTAATATATTTCTTGGAAATGCTAAACCTAATGACAATGCTAAAGTAGCCTCAATCTTTGGGATAATTATTCTTTTTATGTAATCCTGAATACTTTCCCCTGTAACATTTAGTGTAAATTGATTTAAATTACTTGTGTAAGTTGCACTATTGGAAGATAAAATATAAATCTGGTTAATCACCTCCTGAACATCATCAGTAATAATACTATTCCCCTCAATTGCCCACCGGATTTCTTCTGCCATTTCTAAAGAATCACCTTCTTCAGGGTAAGGTATTTCATTACTACCTGAAAGACTGTAATGCTGATTGATTTTATCTACAAAACTTTCATAAGCAGGTAAACTATCATCTCCTTCAAAAACCTGAACCGCAGTCTGTACCAAGTCCATATCTCCCAAACTCAACGTTTGGTTAAGTATATTTTGTAAATCTGCAGGAAAGTATGAGAAACTTTCTAAATTAAAGCTGCTGATAAGAGCCAGTACTGGCCAATTATAATTAAGCGTTAAAGGAATTATTGTTTCTCCTGCACCTCCAGGATTGATAACAATTGAAAAACCTGTGCCAAATAAATCCAACTTTAGTTGTTCTCCTGTGACCAGTATAATATTATAATAACCCTGAGCTCCGTCATTGCTTCGAACATACTGAAGCTCTTTGTAATAGATGTTATCCAAAGCGTTCTGCAAGCCATCTTCCAGAAACTGTAATTCTTCAGGAAAATCATCTAAGGTAACTAATGCACCTATATTGGGATAGAAAGATTTTATTGCCATGAGTTTAGATTTTTAATATTTTATTCTTCCTTTTTAAAACATAGTGTATTTTTTGTATTACTTCTGGCTTTTTCTTCATTAGATCATTAATATATTCCTCAATTTTATTTGATGTCACGATAGATTTACTTACACTGTTTGAGGACATTCCTATTGTTGTAATCTCAACGACCGTATTGTTTGCATACTCTCCATTAAGTTGTACAGGGTAAAAACGATAGAATTCTGATTTCAAATCATAAACTGCATTTTCAATTTTTTGATTGATTTCTAATTGAGATTTGTCATTTCTATTTCTTTTAAGTTTCCTCAATAAATCGATACTACTTTCATAATCCTTTTTTACAGCTATATTGCTTTCGGAAAAGTTACTGTCGTAAAGATTAAAGCAATACGTACCTTTACTAATATTTTCTGGTAATATAACTTCAAATATTCCACGTAAGGGAATCACTGTCTTATACCTTTCTCCTACATAGAAATAAATGTAGATATCTTCTTTGTTGAACTGGTTTTTTATGTGGATAGAATAAAGAGTTTGATCATTTTTAGGATTTTCATTAGGAAAACTTCCATTTAAAAAATTTGATGTGCCTAACTTCAGATATTTAATATCCTCAATACTGTATTTAACGGAATCTTTAAGTGTAACATTAAAATGAAAATACGAGGACGAAACAAGTTGAGCGTCTACTCGATTAAAAAAAAGTAACACGAGTATTAGATAGGGCAGTATTTTTACTTTCTTTACCATGTTTATATAAACTTTTTTATCATATAATTAATATCTTCCAAAATTTTTTCTCTATTATCTGTGTCATTTCCATTTGGTCATCTTGGTTAAAACCAATGTGGATATGTCCTGTAGGAATGTTAATGTTCTTCGTCTTGTATGTTTCCCTTAAATATGCAACTCAATAAAAAATTTCATTTGATAAATAAAATTGCCCAGAACCTATTATTCATTACATTCACTTTCTATTAATATTTCATTTAATTCTTTTTCTGATATTTTATGTTCTTTTAAAAAATTGATTTCATACCCAAATTCAGAGTTGAGCTCACTAGGCTTTATTTCTCTTATAATTGAGTGATATTTTTTATGGGTAATGCATTCATCAAAAAAATAAATACCTTCATTAAATTCTATATCGAAAAATCTTATAGTTTCCCCACCTAAGACTATTGAAGATTTTCTTACATATAAAATCATTTTTTCATTAGAGTTTGCTTTTCCAATTACTAATTTGAATAATGATCTATAACCAAACCGACTTTCATTCATATATATATATATGTATGAGCTATCTAAAGAAGGTTGGTTAAATTCTATTTTGTTATAATTTTTGCCTTGATGCATAGTATTGAGAGGAAACTGTACTTCATCAATTGGAGTTAACTCTGAACTGAAATAGTATTCAGAAGGAATAAGCTCTGGA
>JAUXNR010000843.1 GCA_030682755.1 Flavobacterium sp. | reverse complement strand
GCCGAAGCTTCTGTGTTTTTTCCTTCTCCCCAGAGTGAAAATGCTTTTCCCATTCCTTGTTCAAATTGACCTTGTCCGTTTACCATTGAAACGACTAAAAGTGCGAGGGTGATGATAATTTTTGTCATGATTTTAATTTTTAGATTGTTAGATTTTTTGATTATTAGATTTTTCGATTGTTCGATTTTTGATATTGATACTTATTTTTCTGATTCAAATTTCCGATGAAATACCACCATAAAAAAAAGAGTTTGACTGAGTTGTTGATTTTTGGGGATGAATTGTTTTTTTAAGGTACTAAGGTACTGAGGTTCTAAGGTGCAGAGTTAAATGCTGTTTTATAAAACCTTAGTTCCTTAGAGCCTTAGTAACTCAGAACCTATAGATTCTCCAACTGGTTCGTTTTCTTGTTATCACTAATCGTCCAAAAGAAACCTACAAAAAAGAAACGGTCAGCGGGTTGACCAATAGCTCTACGTTGAAACTGACCATTCATATCGGGTGAATTAGCATATTGATAACCAAAAACATTATCCGTTCCGATGATGTTGGAAACCGAGAAATACAAAATCTTTTGTTGTGAAAGCAAATATGCCCAGTTGAAACTCAAATTTTGATAGGCTTTTGTTTTTCCGTTCATAAAATCCATTTCATTTGGATTATTGTACGGACGACCGGAATTTACAACATAAGAAAACCCAATTTGCGATTTCCAACTTTCAATCCAATGTTTGGTCACAATTGATAAATTATGATCAGCTATGAAACTTGGCGTAGCTTGATTAGGAAAATTCAAATAATCACGCTCGCTATCAATGTAGGAATACGAAACCCAATAATCCGTGTTTTTGAATGTTTTGTTATCTCTCCAAAAAATATCAATTCCTTTAGCAAAACCGGAACCATTGTTGGTAAAAGCAGAATTAAATTGAGCAACTTGTGTATCGAATTTCACTAAATCGTCATATTTTTTATAATAGGCTTCCGCTCTAAATAATCGACCATCTTTATTATGTTGGAAATTTAAAATAAAATGACTCGCTTTTTCCGACTGAAAATCATCAGAATATTTGATATAATCGGCTCTTGGTGTTTGTACAAAATCGCCATAAGCAAACGAAAATTGTCCGTTTTTTGAAATTTTATACGCAAACGAAGCTCTTGGCGAAATTCGGAATTCATCCAACAAACTGTTTTGCGAAGCTCTTACTCCTACTTTCATGGCTAGTTTTTTACTAAAGAAAATATCCGATTCCGTATAAACAGCAGCAATTGAATTTTGATAACCAACGTTAAAAGATTGGCCTTGAAATTCTGTGAATTCTTCATCAAAATTAGTCACAAAGTAATCGGCTCCGGCAGTTATTTTGATTCGTTCGGTAATTTTCTTTCCCACTTTCATTTTTAGATGAATTGCGTTTTCATCATTTTCAACTTGATTGGAATTAATTCCAATTTTATTCACACCCAAACCATAACTCATTCCTGTTTGAAGGCTCCAGTTTTCACCAAAAGTTCCTTTGTACGAAGCATTTCCATAAAAATTATTGTTCTGCAAATCAAATCGAACTTTCTCAGTTTGATTAATATCTTCCTGATTGATGTCAAATTGAGCTACATCAAATGAACCATACACTTTCAGCAACCCATTTCTAAATTGATAACGATACACCAATTCTCCGGCTAACGATTGATACGGTTTATTCCAATCCACAGCTTGTGGAATCAACTTTTGATACGGTTCTAAATTGATATACGCCGCATTAAACGTTAACGAATTTTTATTCCATTTTTGGGTGTTTCCGATTCCTAATCCAACAGTCATTAACGAAATATCGGTTTGTTCTTGAACTGGTTCATCAATGGTATTCAAAGTCAATACGCTTGAAAGAGCTTCGCCAAATTCGGCACTATAACCTCCGGTTGAAAACGAAATTCCGTTAAACAAAAACGGAGAAAAACGTCCACGAGTGGGTAAATTATCCGCTGTTGCACCATACGGTTGAGCCACTCGAAGTCCGTCAACAAACGTCTGCGTTTCATCGGCTTCGCCACCTCGAACGAATAAACGCCCGCTTTCGCCAACGGTTTGAGTTCCGGGTAAAGTATTCAAAGCTCCAATGATATCTCCAGCAGCTCCGGCTGTGGTGACAATATCCAACGGTTTCAAAACAGAAACTCTGGCTTTATCTCCGGCTTCAAACGTTCCGGCAGTTACAACAACTGCATCCAGTGCATTCACACTTTCTTTGAGTTTTATGGTTTGCTTTTTGAAATTGGCAACATCAATTTGTTTTTTAAATGTTTCATAAGAAAGAAAACTAACAATCAAATTTTTAGTTCCAATTTGGGATGTATTAAATTTGAAATTTCCATTTTCATCGGAAGAAGCACCGTCATAGGTTCCTTCTAAATAAATGTTTGCACCGGGAATACCAACTCCTTTTTCGTCAGTTATTTTTCCTGAAATTTCAGTTTGAGCAAAACTCTGAAATCCAATTAGGATTATGAATAAAGTAAAAATAGTTTTCATTGGTTTGATTTTGATGAGACAAAGTTGCCACAAACCCAATCAATTTAAAATTGAATGTTACTGAGTTGTTAAAAATGGAGGATGAATTGAAATTAGTTGCGTTTTTTTTTATCTTTACTGAAATCAATTGTATGATGAAGAAACTAATTAGTACAATTTTACTACTGTACTCTTTCGTACTAATGAGTCAGGAAATAAATCAGAATAACTTTGATTATAATCCTATTGAATTTTCAAGTTTT
>JAUXNR010000841.1 GCA_030682755.1 Flavobacterium sp. | reverse complement strand
GTGTGTTCAAAGAAGTCAGTTTGATTGCTGCCTTGCTCGGATTGTAACTTGTTCCGTATCCTGTGCAAAATGAAATGAGGTCTTCAAAGTTTGCCACATTTTTTGCGTGACCTGTTTCGGTTGTTGATGCCATAGTAGTTTATTTGATTTTAAATTGAACTCTGTAATTGAGTATTGGAATTAATCCAAGTTGGTAAAATGTACAATTTTATCGGAGCTTTAAAGTTTAGCATACTGTTCTATTGTGATAGATGGTTTTCCAAGTTCTTTCCAAGTTTGATGCGATTCAAACTTTTCTTCATAATTATTTAACACATCAATAATATGGGAAACAAAATTCAATTTAGGAGAAAACAGTCCGATAAATTTCAACAAAACCAAAGGTGCTTTCCCTTTACTTAATGATTGTTTTTTGTAGTTTCTGATAAAAATATCAACCACATCTTCCATCATCAAACCTTCTGTCCCTTGTACAACATATTCTCTATTTTCGTTCTGAAGTATTTGAAATGATTTTGCTACTTGTCTGCCGTAATCCTCGCCTGCTATCCACCAGTTTTTATACAAAGGTTTACCAACAATATTTATTTTGTCGCCTTGAATAAGGTTATGATTCAGATTTTCCATAAAGTTGGTAGGATAAAAAATGGTATAGGGAATTCCGCTGTTTTTAATTTTTTCAATAGCTTTTCTTTTTATGTCCATCACCCACCAATCATTTTTATAATAATCTTTAGAAACTAAAGTTATTGCAGCCAGATAACCAATGCGTTTTATTCCCATCTGTTTTGCTACGGTTAGCAAATTATCCAATCCTTCCGCTTCGCTATGAAAATCTGTTTTCTTTTCTGTTGGCTTTATTGATAAATTCAAATAAAGCCCTTCTGTTCCTTGCAGTGCTTTTAAGACAGAAGATTTGTCTTTTAAATCGCCTTCAACAATGTTTATTTCATTAGGAAAAATTGTTTGAGCTTTATTTTTATCTCTAACTAAAGCGGTTATTTCAAAACCTACTTTAATCAGTTCTTTAGTTACAGGAATTCCCAACATCCCTGTTGCACCTATTACTGTAATTTTTTTCATAACCTTTTTACGATTAAAAGTGAAATTATTTTTTTTCTTTG
>JAUXNR010000823.1 GCA_030682755.1 Flavobacterium sp. | reverse complement strand
ACCGAATCAGTCGGATGGTAAGCCAAAAAAGAATTAGTAAAATCGCGATAACTCATGTTCTCAGAATTTTCCATGGTATAGGTGTCGTCGGTCATGCCTAGTTGCACTAACATGTCCCAAGCTTTTGAATAACCTACTCTTCTGAGTGTTCCGCGATACATGGTTTGAATGGCATCCAAACCATAAATGCTTCGGTATTTTAAAGAATCTCGATTGGCATAACCTTCAAATCTGCCGTAACCTTCTACTTCCATAAATTCGGTTCTTCGGAATAATTTATTATAAGGGATGTATTTGTATTTTCCTTCTTGAATAAACTTTGAAACACCACCTTGACCTGCCAAAACTACATTTCTGGGATTCCAAGAAAATTTATAATTCCATAAATTAGTATCGCTTTCCGGAGCTACCAATCCGCCACAAAACGATTCAAATTGAATCATTTTTCCGCCTTTTGCTCTGATTTCATCAATAATTTTCATGGCACTCATGTGGTCAATCCCAGGATCAAGACCAATTTCATTCATAAAAATCAATCCCTTTTCTTTGGCTTGACTGTCCAATTCTTGCATTTCTGCACTTATATAGGAAGCAGTAACCATGTGTTTGTTATATAGAATACAATCTTTGGCAATATCAACATGAAGATGAGCCGGAAGCATTGAAATGACAATATCCGCTTTTTCAATTTCCTTTTGACGTTCTGAAACTTCAAAAATGTTTAAGGCAATTGCTTTGGCGTTTTTATGATTTTGTACTTTCTTTTGAGCCAATTCCAGTGATAAATCGGCAATAGTAATTTGAATGGCTTCTGCTTCAGACTTGTTTAAAAGGTATTGAATAAGGGAAGATGCTGATCTGCCGGCTCCTATGATTAATATGCTTTTCATGCTTGTTTAAATATCACACGAAAGTAGTCATTTGTTATAATCCGAACAAAATTTAAGATGTTAATTATAACGTTTTCGTAAAATGATTTTTATAAATTTGAGTCATGAATAGAAAACTTTTACTTGCAGCATCCATTTTTGGAATTTTATCAATTGTGTTAGGAGCCTTTGGAGCTCATGGATTAAAAGCGGTTTTATCTCCGGAACAACTTCTTACTTTTGAAACGGGCGTGAAGTATCAAATGTATCATGCCTTGTTTTTACTATTCTTAGCGTCAAATTCAATAGTGTCAGATCAAGCCAAAAAAGTTATACTGTACTTGGTTATAGTTGGAATTTGCTTTTTTTCAGGTTCAATTTATGTGTTGGCTACAAATGATATTTCGGGTTTTGATTTTTCATTTGTGGGACCCATTACACCAATTGGAGGACTATTATTAATTCTTGCTTGGGGAAAATTAGTACTGCACGTATTCAATCAAAAAGCATAAATTTAAATTAAAAAAAGCATGGTAAAGATTTAATTTTTACTTTTGCATACAATTAATTACACAACACAAATTAAATTTTATGGATAATTACGCTCAATTTACGAAAACGATTTCGTTAGAGAAGTATGGAATCAAAAATGTTCAAGAAATTATATACAACCCTTCGTATGAATTTCTATATGATGAAGAGTTAAAATCGTCCTTGGTCGGATTTGAAAAAGGACAGTTAACAGAGCTTGGAGCGGTAAATGTAATGACAGGTGATTTTACGGGCCGCTCTCCAAAAGACAAATACATTGTAGAAGATGATGTAACGCGTAATTCTATTTGGTGGACTTCAGAAAAAGCGGTTAACGATAATAAACCAATTTCTCAAACAACATGGAATGCCTTAAAAGCAACAACCGTAAACCAATTATCTGAAAAAAAATTATATGTAATTGATGCGTTTTGTGGTGCAAATGAAAACACAAGATTAAAAGTTCGCTTCATTATGGAAGTAGCTTGGCAAGCACATTTTGTAAAAAATATGTTCATCAGACCAACAGAAGAAGAATTGGATAATTTTGGTGAACCTGATTTTATTGTCATGAATGCGTCAAAAACGTCGTTCAAAGAATACAAAGAACACAATTTAAATTCTGAAGTTTATATTGCTTTTAACCTTACTGAAAAAATCCAGTTAATTGGAGGAACTTGGTACGGTGGAGAAATGAAAAAAGGATTGTTCTCCATTATGAATTATTATTTGCCTTTACAAGGAATTGCTTCCATGCATTGTTCTGCAAATAAAGGAGCCGCTGGTGATGTTGCTGTTTTCTTCGGATTGTCCGGAACAGGAAAAACAACGTTGTCAACAGACCCAAAACGCGAATTAATTGGCGATGATGAACACGGTTGGGATGACGAAGGCGTGTTTAACTTTGAAGGTGGATGTTATGCCAAAACGATAGATTTGAGTGCTGCAAACGAGCCTGATATTTATGGAGCCATCAGAAAAGATGCTCTGTTGGAAAATGTAACAGTTGATGCCAACGGTAAAATTGATTTTAAAGACGGTTCTGTTACACAAAATACACGTGTTTCATATCCAATTTATCATATTGACAATATTGTTAAACCAATTTCAAAAGGTGGTCACGCAACTAAAGTTATTTTCTTAACCGCGGATGCTTTTGGAGTGATGCCTCCAGTATCAAAATTGACCCCGGAACAAACAAAATATTATTTCCTTTCAGGATTTACTGCAAAATTAGCAGGAACTGAAAGAGGTGTTACAGAACCACAACCTACTTTTTCAGCTTGCTTTGGAAAAGCGTTTTTATCACTACATCCAACCAAATACGGAGAAGAATTAGTGAAGAAAATGGACCAACATGACACAACCGCTTATATGGTAAACACAGGCTGGAATGGCACAGGAAAGCGAATTTCCATTAAAGATACCAGAGCGATTATTGATGCCATTTTAGACGGGTCTATTGAAAAAGCTGAAACTAAAATAATTCCGGTATTTAATTTTGAAGTGCCAACCGCTTTGCATGATGTGAATGCGGCTATTTTAGATCCGAGAGATACGTATGAAAATGCATCCGATTGGAATGAAAAAGCAACTAATTTAGCGGGACTTTTTATTAAAAATTTCGTGCAATATACAGACAATGAAGAAGGACAAAACTTAGTGAAGTCCGGACCTCAATTATAATTTTACACTTAACTAACCAAACGAAAAGAGTCCCGCAATTTTGTGGGACTCTTTTTAATTGTATCTGTGTTAGGATTATTTATCCTTGTTTGTTTTTGCAATATATTTTTCCAATGCCATTGTCATGGATGGAGCTTCCGGCGATGGAGCCATGATGTCCACACGCAAACCGTGATCCAACGCTTCTTTTTGAGTGGTGCTTCCAAAAACAGCAATTCTCGTATCGTTTTGTTGAAAATCAGGAAAATTTTTAAATAATGACTTTATTCCTGTTGGACTGAAAAATGCTAATACATCATAATAAACATCAGCTAAATCAGTTAAATCACTCATTACGGTTCTATAAAAAATACCTTGAGTCCAATTTACTTTTAAACCATCGAGTGTTTGAGGGATATCAAAGTTCAATTGATCTGAAGCGGGTAATAAGAATTTTTCTTCTTTGTATTTTTTGATTAACGGAGATAAATCTACAAAGTCTTTTTGACCCACATAAATTTTGCGTTTTCTATAAATAACATATTTTTGAAGGTAATAAGCAACTGCTTCTGACTGACAAAAATATTTTAAATCTTCAGGAACTTTATAACGCATTTCTTCGGCTACTCTAAAAAAATGATCAACAGCATTCTTACTGGTTAAAATGATAGCCGTGAAATTATTGAGATCAATTTTTTGAGCTCTAACATCTTTTACGGCAACACCTTCAACGTGTATAAATGGTCTGAAATCAATTTTTACTTTATGCTTTTGAATAAGCTCAAAGTAAGGTGAATTTTCTACTTTTGGTTCTGGTTGTGACACCAAAATTGTTTTCACTTTCATAGTTGACATTTTGTAATGCTCTAGCTTCTAGTAAACCAATAATATATGAAATAATAAGGGGCTATTTCAAGGGCACAAAGATATAAAATAAAATAAAATAACTTACCTATTAGTAATGATTGATATGTTTTTAATGTTTTGACGTATGTTATAACATTGATTGTCAGTAATATAAATATCAAAATATATATAAAAATCATTGAAGAAAATTCATTATAAAACAATATTGCTGTAATAGGCAATACTAAAAGACCAATTAGTGCCCTATAATTGACTTTATAAAGATTAAAATTCTCCGAAAACTCTTCAATGGAAAAGGAAGTGGCAATAATTTTTTCAATTAAATATTTGGATAAAATAAACACACTGAACAAAGTGAAGAGTTGAATAAATTTAATACCATCTGTCTTGGAAACAATACCAAAATAACTGAGTATGATTTGCGTTAAAAAAGTGAACGATATCAGTTGAATAACAAATAGCAGTATTGTAAACCAATTCAATAAATTGGTACTGTCTTTATAAATCTTCAAGTATTTGTCATTGAGAAATAATCGGATGAATTCATTAAACCTATTCTCAAAAAAAGTTTTGGTGATGGTTACTAAAATTAAGCAAATGACAAACAGAATTGTTGCCCAATCTTTTGAAGCGGTATCTCTTAAATCTAGAAAGTGTTCCATAATTTAATGCAAAGGTAAATAAATTTTTGAAGGTGCCGGCATCACTTTTTATTATTAAAATATTATGAAAATACTCCGTTAAAAAGGTTATTTTTGCTCCGTAGTATTGGGGCTTATGAATCACGGTTTAGTTGTTATTCCTACTTTTAACGAAATAGAAAACGTTGAAAATATTATTCGTGCTGTTTTTTCTTTGAAGAAACAGTTCCATGTTTTGATTGTTGATGATAACTCTCCGGACAAAACTTTTGAGAAAGTAATTCAATTGCAACAAGAATTTCAAGACCGATTATTTTTAGAAGTTCGAAAGAAAAAATCAGGATTAGGAACAGCTTATGTTCATGGATTTAAATGGGCTTTAGCACGTGATTATGAATTCATTTTTGAAATGGATGCCGATTTTTCTCACAATCCAATTGATTTAGAACGCTTGCATGAAACTTGTGCTTCCGGTGAAGCAGATATGGTAATTGGTTCCAGATATGTAAAAGGTGTAAATGTAGTAAACTGGCCATTGAGCAGAGTTTTACTTTCCTATTTTGCCTCGATATATGTAAAAATCATCACCGGTATGAAAATTCATGACGCCACTGCCGGATTTATATGTTATAACCGAAAAGTATTGGAAACCTTAAAGCTTAATAAAATTAAGTTTGTGGGTTATGCTTTTCAAATTGAAATGAAATACAGAGCTTTTTCGAGAGGTTTTAAAATAATTGAAATTCCAATTATTTTTACCGATAGAACAAAAGGGGTTTCAAAAATGAGTAATGCCATTATCAAAGAAGCTGTTTTTGGAGTTATTTCATTGCGAATCAGAAAACTGTTTAACCGTTTATAAAGAATTAAAATGGCTGATACACTTATAAAAAATGCTAAGATTGTAACAGAAGGGAAGATTTTTGAAGGAGATGTTTTAATTCAAAATGACATCATTTCAAAAATTGCAGATAGCATCAGTGCAAAACCAAACGTAAGAGTTATTGATGCAGAAGGAGATTTTCTCATTCCCGGAGTTATTGATGATCAGGTTCATTTTAGAGAACCCGGACTTACCCATAAAGCTACTATTGCCTCAGAAAGCAGGGCGGCTATTGCAGGTGGAATCACTTCCTTTATTGAACAGCCTAACACCGTTCCAAATGCGGTAACGCAAGAATTATTGGAAGAAAAGTATGCTATTGCAGCAAAAACGTCTTATGCCAATTATTCGTTTATGATGGGCGGAACCAATGATAATTTAGAAGAAATTCTAAAAACCAACCCAAAGAATGTTGCCGGAATTAAATTGTTTTTAGGGTCGTCAACCGGAAATATGTTGGTGGATAATCCGCAGGTTATTGAATCAATTTTTTCAAGTACAGACCTATTAATCGCAGTTCATTGTGAAGATGAAACAACGATTAAAAATAACTTGGCGTTGTATAAAGAAAAATTTGGAGACAAAATTCCCGTAAACAAACACCATTTAATTAGAAGTGCAGAAGCCTGTTATATTTCGTCTTCAAACGCAATTGCTTTAGCTCAAAAAACAGGAGCCAGACTTCATGTATTTCATTTATCGACAGCAAAAGAAATGGAGTTGTTCACCAATAAAATTCCATTGGAACAAAAAAAGATAACCGCAGAAGTTTGTATTCATCACCTTTGGTTCACTAATGAAGATTATGAAACAAAAGGCAATTTTATCAAATGGAATCCGGCAGTAAAAACAATAGAAGATCGAGATGCTTTATGGAAAGCATTGTTGGATGACAGAATTGATGTTATTGCAACTGATCATGCTCCTCATACTTTAGAAGAAAAAAGCAAAAGCTATCTTGAGGCTCCATCTGGTGGGCCATTAGTGCAACATGCATTGGTTGCCATGTTTGAATTTTATCATCAAGGCAAAATTTCTATTGAAAAAATTGTTGAAAAAATGTGCCATAATCCGGCAAAAATATTCAGTATTGAAAAGCGTGGGTTTATAAAAGAGGGGTATTTTGCTGATTTGGTTTTGATAAATCCTTCAAAGCCATGGCGGGTTTCAAAAGAGAATATTTTATACAAATGTGAATGGTCTCCTTTTGAAGGAACAAATTTTAAATCAAGAATTACACATACTTTTGTAAACGGTGAATTGGTTTTTCATAATGCAAAAGTGAATGATACAATTTTGGCAGGGAAACGATTGCTGTTCAACAGATAATTCAATTTTACTTCAAAGAGAAAGCCTTATGAAACAGTTTTTTTTACTTTTAATTTGCCTATCACTTTTATCAAGTTGTAATGATGAAGTTCAAAAACCGGAAAAATTATTTTCTAAGGAACAAATGGTTGATATGATTTATGATTTAACCATTTTAGAGGCAATTAAGGTAAACAACCCAATATTTTTGGAAGATAAAAACATTGACCCATATACTTATATTTATAAGAAATATAAAATTGATAGTTTGCAGTTTGTTCAAAACAACAAATATTATGCTTCTGACATAAAGGAATATGCCAAGATTTATGAAAAAGTACAACAACGAATTGAGCAAAATAAATCAGAAGTAGATACTTTGTTGAAAAAAGAGAGTAGTAAAAAATCACCGCCAATTTCAAAGGATTCTGTTCTGAAAATCAAAAAAAAAGCACTCAAAAATCTTGATAGAGAGCGTATCTTGAAGCAATAAATTTACTGTAAGTTTCTATAGATTTAAATTCCGGAGTGGATAAAGCTTTAATCTTTTTGTTAGAATATAAGGTTGAGTTGTGAAGCGAAAGAGCTAAATCTTTTGTGATGCCTATTTTTTTTAAGCCAAAAAAGGAAAAGAAACCATTTAATTTAGCGAGCAATTTTGTAACAATGGCCCCAATTTTAACTGATGATTTTTTGGTGTTCATTCCTTCAGCAATCCAATTTAATAAGGATATATAAGGAATATTTTC
>JAUXNR010000822.1 GCA_030682755.1 Flavobacterium sp. | reverse complement strand
TGCAAATCAATTTACCTTCGCATTCGAGTTTACCATTAGTTCCTTCAGGGAAATAAGTTCTTGATAGTAGTAAAACCATCTTCTACAAGCCACTAACTTGCACCAAGGAAAGCGGATTAAACGCACCATTTTTTAACGGATACATTTGTCCATTCACTTCCTGATAGAACTCTAAACCAAGAGCCAAAAACAAAGGCTTGGTACTGTTAGGAGTAACAGTATTCACTTGGTTAATAGCTACTGTTGGAACAGCATCCCATGGCAAAATAGCAGTTTCAGAATTCTCTACCACAAACGTTTCAGCTTCAAAATCAACTTCCGCTCCCGCAGAAATGACTTTAAAATGTGTGGTTCCAGATGGTGCAGCAATCATATTTGCAGGCACAAAAGGTGCCAATGTCACAGATATTTCTCCCGTCACACGGTCAATTGCACCAACAAATGGAGCATACAAACTAGTTCCAAGTTTCCCACGGATGTTAAACTCAAAACCGGCAAGTAATTCTGCCTCACCGTCAATCACATTTCTCAAACCTCTCTCGCTCACAGCATCAGCTTGAATAACTTTCATCATTCGCTGAGTCAATCGGCTCACCATTCTACTATCAGCAGAGTTCAAAAGCAAAGCTCTCAAAGAAGTTCTCAAAATCTTTCCGGCTTTCCCCGCACGTCCAAATTCAGCACCATTTTCTCGAGTTCTCTGAAACGCAGGATCACTCGCGATTCTACTAGCGTCAATTCCGCCTTTTTCTCTCGCTAAATGGCCATCTTGAGTTTTGTAAAAGGTAATATCCCCAATAGTACCTTTCAATTTAATTATGCCTTTCTGTCTAGCCATAACTTCAAAATTTAATTCAACATTTGGTTTGCTTTCACAAACCTCTCACGACTCCATCATTCTAAATTTTGTTGCAACAGTTTCAAATGATCATAACAAAGATTACATCACATTTTACCAAAGAAAAAATCGGTAGTGTACCATATGTCCAAAATCGACATAAGTGTCCAAAATCGACACAAAAATGCACTCAATCAGTTTAAAAAATTATAGTTAAATTGCAAAAGGTTTTCTGCTAGTAAGAAGGTAGTCAAAGCCTAATCAAAGGCATGGATAAAGTATGAAAACGATAACGAAAAGAATATGCATCTATCCAAAAGACATTGAACGCATCACAGGCAAGAGTTACAGACAAAGCACCAGGATATTAAAAGCAATCAAGAAAAGTAACAACAAACTTGATAATGAATTAGTAACAATTGAAGAGTTCTGTCAATATACAGGTTTGAAAATTGAACAAGTAGAACCGCTCATTTTTGGGTAGTATTTTGAAAAGATAAACTAGAATAACTATTCTTAAAAAACTCTCGAATTTAATTACAACTAGTTCATTTTTTGGTTTAGATTAATTTGCTAAATACCTCATTATTTATTAACTTTACACTATTAAGATTTAGGAATAATTGCATCCCAAAAAAGGAGCATTATCGACACCAAGTAGTTTTTAAAGTTTATATTTTATTATATATCAAGGGATTGGGGATAAGGTTTTGAACCCTCATCGCCCACAAAAAACTCCTTAAGAAATTAAGGAGTTTTTTTTATTCTAAACTTTAAAAGAAATTTTAAAAAAGCTCCAAAACTCTTTCCAATGCCATGCCACGAGAACCTTTAATTAAAAGCAAACTATTTTCTGTTTTTCTTAAAGCAAAATCAGCTTTAAACGAATCAAAAGACTCATAAAATCCAAAATTTGCACGATCAATTTTATTTTTATAAAAGTCTTGACCAACAAAAAAACATTGCAAAATAGACGTTTGAGATGATAAAAAATCAACAATTGTTTTATGCTCTTTCAAACTTTCATCTCCCAATTCAAACATATCACCTATAATAATGATTTTATTGGATCTGTCTAATTGAATAAAGTTTTTCAACGCAACTTCCATGCTACTCGGATTCGCATTGTAGGCATCTAAAATAATCTCATTAGAGTTCTTATGAACGATTTGAGACCTATTATTCTCAGGAATATAATTGGCAATTGCATCTTTACAATCATCACTTGAAACTCCAAAATATTTTCCAATTGCAATTGCCGCCAACATATTTGTTGCATTATACATTCCGATTAAGTTTGAAGTATATTGCACTGAATTTATTGTCAAATTCACAAAAGGGTTTGCCTTAACTGAATTAGCATTCACAAAAGCCTTTAAATCACTTGTACTAAAAGTTATCCTATCCACAAAAGATTTAGTTTTTTCGTTTTGGATTGCATCATCTAAATTCACAAATACATTTTTTGAAGCTGCTTTCAAATAATCATACAACTCACTTTTCCCTTTGATAACGCCTTCAACTCCACCAAAACCTTCTAAATGGGCTTTGCCAAAATTTGTAATATAACCATAATCCGGTTTAGCAATAGTACATAAAAAAGCAATCTCCTTTTGATGATTTGCCCCCATTTCAACAATACCAATTTCAGTATCTTTCGTAAACGTTAATAAAGTTAAAGGAACTCCAATATGATTGTTTAAATTACCAATTGTGGCTTTTGTTCTGTACTTTTTTGATAAAACTACATTAATCAACTCCTTTGTTGTTGTCTTTCCATTACTTCCTGTT
>JAUXNR010000821.1 GCA_030682755.1 Flavobacterium sp. | reverse complement strand
AATCTGGACAGCCATTATTTTCTTTACTACCAGCTTCATTCGGACATTTATCTTCGCAATCAATAACTCCGTCGCCATCAGAATCTAACGGAAACCATCAGCATCAACCGGACAGCCTTTTGGAGTATTAGGACATTTGTCTTTTGGATCCGGAACACCATCTTCGTCTGTATCAGGACATCCTTTGAATTTAGCTAATCCAGCTACAGTTGGGCAATCATCATCTTTGTCAGGAATACCATCACCGTCTGTATCAGGACAACCATTGAATTGAGCAATACCAAAAGTATCAGGACAATCATCTTTATGGTCAGGAATTCCATCTAAATCTGTATCAGGACATCCGTTGAATTGAGCAAGACCAAAAACTTCAGGACACTCATCATCTCTGTCATAAATACCATCACCGTCAGAATCTTTTCCTCCAAATTTGAAAGTAAGACCTGCCATGTGTTGCATGTGAGTTGGAACTTCCAATCTCTCATCAGCAAATGAATGCTTGTAAGTTGATCTAAGAGAAAGACCTACAGTTTCAGTAAACCAAATGTTCAATCCTAAACCACCATTTACATTTCCAGCACTGAAATCTCCAAGAAAAGTATAACCTCCACCAACATGAGCAACCGGCTCAATAAAGTTAAAGAAGTTACCTATGCTGTAATTAATAGCACCATCAATTGCGTAATACATTAAGTCACCAGGATTTACAACTGTAAAATCTGCCGGTTTCTCTCTTGGTAAAACGAATTTGGTAATTTTGTTAACAGAACCTGTTACTCCAAAAGAGAAGTTTCCGCCAACATGTTTTGTTACTCCAACAGTAGATACAAAAGGAGCAACACTCCAAAAGTCTCTTAAGTTAAAGTATTCAGAAAATTGATTAGTAAAACTTTCCGACGCACTTACTCTAGCTCCATCGACAGCATTAGTTCCAATAGTTATTGCCCATGGATTATTACTGTCTTGTGCATTAGCTCCTAAGCCAACGATTAAAAGGCAAGCAATAAATAATTTGTTAAGATGTTTCATACTTGATTTGTTTTGTTTACAATAAATTGTTAATTAATGCAAAAGTATAGTGTTTTCTTGAATTTACAAAACGAAATGTTAACTATTTTTAATAAGAATAATAAACGAATGTTATAAAACACTTAATTTTTTGCCAACTTTGACAAATGCCGCAATCGCTTTGTCCAAATGTTCTTGGGTGTGAGCCGCTGATAATTGAACTCTTATCCTTGCTTTTTCTTTTGGAACTACAGGAAAAAAGAAACCAATAACATAAATACCTTCTTTTAACAACTCACTTGCCATATTTTGAGCCAATTTAGCATCATAAAGCATAACTGGAACAATAGCAGAGTCGCCATCGATAATATCAAAGCCTGCTTTTTTCATTCCATCTTTGAAATAATTAGTATTAGATTCTAATTTATCTCTTAGCGTAGTGTCGTTTTCTAGTAATTCAAAAACTTTTAATGAAGCTCCAACTATTGCAGGAGCTAACGAATTTGAAAATAAATACGGACGTGAACGTTGTCTCAAAATTTCAATAATCTCTTTTTTGGCAGTTGTATAGCCTCCCATCGCTCCTCCCAAGGCTTTTCCTAGAGTTCCTGTTATGATATCAACACGCCCCATAACTCCTTTTGCTTCAAGTGTTCCTTTTCCGGTTGCACCGATAAATCCTGCAGCGTGACATTCATCAACCATAACCATCGCATCATATTTATCTGCCAAGTCACATATTTTATCTAGCGGAGCAACCAAACCGTCCATAGAAAAAACTCCGTCTGTAACAATAAGCTTGAATCTTCTTCCTTCTTGGTTGGCTTTTAGTAATTGTTGTTCTAAATCTGCCATGTTGTTATTTTCATAACGGTATCGAGCTGCTTTACACAATCGTACCCCATCAATAATTGACGCATGATTTAAACTGTCTGATATGATAGCATCCTCTTCTCCTAATAAAGGTTCAAAAACGCCTCCGTTGGCATCAAAAGCTGCTGCATAAAGAATAGTGTCTTCTGTTCCATAAAATTCAGCGATCTTTTTTTCCAAAGACTTATGAATATCCTGAGTTCCACAAATAAAACGAACGGAAGACATCCCAAATCCATGTGAGTCTAAGGCATCTTTTGCCGCTTGAACCACTTCGGGATGCGAAGAAAGTCCTAGATAATTGTTCGCACAAAAATTTAAAACCGTTTCTCCGGAAGCTATTGTAATTTCTGCTCCTTGTGGTGAGGTAATAATTCGTTCTGTTTTGAATAACCCATTTGAGGTTATGGTTTCTAATTCCTTTTGTAAATGTTGTTGTATTTTACCGTACATAATTATTAAGTGTTGTTTTTTTTTTACAAATGTACTATTTCCAATTTTTCTCCAATATAAACCAAAGCTTTTTTTGAAACGAGATATCCCATTTCTTCTAAAGCAGTACTGTACGTTTCAATTTGTTTTACATGGCTTTGTTGCGGCAAACCTGTTTTGTAATCAATCAAACCCACATGATTATCTTTCATGATTACAACCCTATCGGGCTTTAACAAAGGACCGTTCTTTTGGATTATGGTTTGCTCATTTAGTGTTTTATTTTTTTGATCATAAAAAATTAGCAATTCATCATGAGTCACAATGTGTTGTAACGTTTCTTTTACAATTGCTATTTGATTATAATTTATAATTCCATCTTCTATTGATTTTTCAATGGCAATATCCAAATCGTCAATTGACTTAATGTTGGAAAGAATTTCATGAATAACCGTACCAAATTCTATAGCCTTTTGTTGTTTTGTGCCCCACATTAAACTTTCGCGATGGGCTATTTTTATCGCATTGAAATCAAAAACTTCATGCAACAACGGTATCTTTTTTAACGTATTTTCTGTTTTTTTAGTTGAGGATACTTTTTCATCATTTCCAAACTCATAGACAAATTTATTGGAGTCAAAAAGGTTTTTGTGTTGCAAATACGCAATAAAAAAAGAAGACATATTGCTTTTTACGGGCTCTCCATCTTTGCTAAGATTCATTTTTGAAATAACATACAACTGCTCTTCTGCACGAGTTAAAGCCACATATAAAATATTGACATTA
>JAUXNR010000808.1 GCA_030682755.1 Flavobacterium sp. | reverse complement strand
CGAACCTGCCTGCCGGCAGGCAGGTGCGAAAACGCTGTCGCCTTGAGCCACTTGTTAGCTGCATTACCTTACAAATATTGACATTTTATACGAACCATCGATTAGCATAAACGCAATTTTCTCTTATCCAACAAATATTACAAAGTCTAAATCCATTACCATTTTGTCTTTGTGTGCAAAACATTTTTCCAATAAACCATAAATAATCAAAATATATCCGTGGATTATTATTATGAGTATTTTCGGAAAGAAAATTTTGAAGATTAATAAAACTCGGAGTGGTTATGTCCAAATTATTTGGAATATTCACTTCCAGACACTCACTTAAAATATGATAGACGTGTGTATCAATTGGAACATATAATTCTGATTCTAAATCTGGATTTGCTTCACCATAATGAATTAATACTTCAAGAATAAAACTACCAATCTTTTGCCCCACACCTATAGGATAATTCATCCCATTTGCAACCATATATTCTTCATTTCTATGTCTGAGATAAATCAAATCTTTCAATAATTCCCAATTGCCTTGGTTAACCGCATCTTGAATTGCAGTGTAATGATAATTAAAATAATTAATTGCATTATCTCGTTGAGCATTTACAGTTCGTTGACGTGTATTAATACAAAAGCGTATTACATTTATGAAGTTTTCTTGAGTATCTAATATATTATTTCTTTGGACATTGGCTCTTGAAAAAAGATATCTATCCATAAATGAGAACATAATTTCACGCTTCGCTATAAGAATATGATGAACTTCATTAAGTGGCATAAACCAACTCCGATTTTTTAAATATTTTCATAGGAATTTTTATTAATTGTAGAAACCTTGTTATTGCTTGCAGCTAACGACGTTGTTTTTAAGCCGCCGCCCAGTTTACCCGCCGAAGTTTTAACGAAGGCGGGAACAGCAATGCAGCTTTGAAAACAAATGCCAATAATTATTAAAAAACTTTTTTATGTAACCTACTTTAAAGAGCAACTAAGTTTTGTCAACCTAACTTGAAAAACAGTAACCGACCGCATCGAAGAGGCGGTCGGCTTGAAGAACGGGTTATAACACAATTGTGCATATTAAAAAAACATTATAACTACATTGCTTGGAAACAGGCAGTGCAATGATGAAACATATAAGTCTAATTTTCTAGTTTCCAACCATCATCATATTTTTTTGCGACCAGTTTTTTTGAATATGTAATACCATTTTTATATTTAGGTTGCATTGTCGCAAAATCAGCAAACATTGTCGGTATAAAGGCCACTTTATATTCAATTTCTGCAGCTTTTGAATTATCTTCTTGGAATACACCAACTACTTCAACAAATTTTAATTCCCCACATTTTACAGAGTAAGAACTATAATCTGAACCAAGGAGTAGAACTTTAGCTGAATCGGTAAAAGCTGTTGTTATTCTGGAAATAATAGGTTCTCCAGGTTTACGAACTTCAAAAAACTCAGGGTTTGTTAAAATCCCACGGTTAACTAGATGGCCATAATAAGTGTTGAAGCTATTTAAATTCCGCTGTTGATCATAATTATCATGTTGAAGATTAATTCTTATCTTACCTTTTACTATCTCATTGGGAATTTTTGATATTAAAGCAGTAGCCTCCTTTTTGTCCAATTCATTGCTTGCGCATGATGAAAATAATAATATTGAAATAAGGAAGGTTGTAATTGATAAAAATATGTTGATTGTTGTTTTCATAATACTACTCCTTAGTCTTAGTGTTATAACGACGTTGCCGCTAACCGGCAGCCCAGAACAAGAATGCTGATTAACTGCAACTACTTTTTATTTATTAAAAATATTTCTTAGAACGATCTACCTTAAAGAGCAACTATACTTTGCAAATACAATTCTATAATTATACAAATGCCGCATTGAAAAACGCTGTCCGCGTTGAGCGGCGGGTTAGGCAAATTATTTATCCATTACAATACAATCAGTTGCCATTGTAGGAATCTTTGCACTGAAAGATGATCTCTTAATTTCCTTTTCATATTCTTCATCAGATAGAATACTAATGTTAAATGCAGTTGGCACAGAAACAACACTTACCTCAATCGTTGATTCAGAGCTAATTAATCTTTTATTAAATGCTTCTTTAACTAAATCAAACAATGACTGCCATTTCTCTTCATTTTTAGATATTATCTTTTTCATCTCTTCAAGTTCTTTGCTAAAGTTAATTTTATAGGAAGTGATTTCTGAAAGCCAATTTTTTAGTATGGGTTCTTGAGTTCTATTTTTTGCATCTAAAATAAATGCTTGGTTAATCGCAAAATTTACGCCTAAAATATTTTTAAATGTTGTTCTGATATATAGTTGAGGTAAATTGGAAAATGAACCGTGTCTGAGCGAATCTAAAACGAAGCCATTATCGTCATTCACATATAAAAATGAATCAGAATATTCTTTTTTATCTGTCTCTATTAGTGGCGAGTCAACATAATTAAAATGTCTGCTATTTGATTCACATTTATATTCTGTTTTGGGAACTGTGAGAATTGATTTTACAATAACATTTATGGCTGGGTAGCTACTTTTATTTTTAATAGAAAAACGTAAAGTGTATCTAGAAATTACTGAATAACTATCTTCTGGGGGTGTATAATAAAATCTCGGTTTCTCAAGAACAAACTTCTTTATTTCAAGAATAGGAAATGGTTGCGACTGTAAAGAACGATGTCTTTGAATTTCTTCTATTTGTTTAACTAATAAGGAAATACCTTCTGAATTCTCTTTTCGCTGAGCTTTTATTTCATTTAATTGAACGAAAATTGTATATATAATTCCAGCTAAAGCAATTCCAGAAAACAATGCACTTAATGCACCAAACATATCTCCAAAATTCGCTCTAGTCTGCCATTCTGGTATAAAATTAATGACCAAATACAGATAAGCAATAAATAGAAATGTAAAGCCACTTATCAAAATATATAGATGTTTTGTTTTCATAATTTTATTTGCCTAACGGACTGGAGCTAAGCTGCGTTGCAACGTCTGCTTGAGCGACTGGTTAGGTTGTTTTAGTAATTGAGAGGACCATACTGTGGATCATATATACCATAACCGAATACTTTGTTTTCTCTTAAATAAAATTCGACTTGAT
>JAUXNR010000806.1 GCA_030682755.1 Flavobacterium sp. | reverse complement strand
ATGGCTCTGTTTATGGTAATTGTTTGATTGGCCTTTACAACTACAGGCACATCTATAGTTTGATAGCCCAAGAAACTCAATTCTAAAACATAGCTTCCCGGTTCCACTTGAAGTGTAAATTTACCTTGTATGTCAGTGGTAGTTCCTATTGTTGTACCTTTAATTAAAGCATTTGCAAAAGGTAAAGGCTCATTATTCATATCTTTGTCAGTAAGTGTACCTGTAATGGTTCCTTTTTGAGCATAGGAAAGAACACTTAAAAAGAGTGCAATAAATAATAAAGTTTGTTTCATCGATTTGTTTTTTTTATTCGATGCAAAGAAAGACACTACAAGTAAACTCGGAGTTAGCAACCTGTTACCAATTCGTTTTATATATGTTACCAAAAAGTTAATACATTAAATTACCGTTAACACCGTGTTTCGTTTTGTATTATATTTATCTTTACAAACCAAAACAAGTAACTAAAGTGTTATGAAAAAAAAGGAAATTAAAATCTTATTAGTTGATGATGAGCAAGATATACTGGAAATTGTAGGATACAATCTTGCACAAGAAGGCTATCAAATTGTTACCGCAACCAACGGAAAAGAAGCTGTTCAAAAGGCAAAAAAGGAAACGCCACAACTTATAATTATGGATGTAATGATGCCGGAAATGGACGGTATTGAAGCATGTGAACACATTCGAAAAATTCCTGAACTAGCCAATACAATAATAACGTTTCTTACCGCAAGAAATGAAGATTATTCTCAAGTAGCCGGTTTTGACGCCGGAGCAGATGATTATATCGCAAAGCCAATCAAACCAAAAGTTCTGGTTAGTAAAGTCAAAGCGTTATTACGACGTCTGAAAGAAGACAGTCAAGAAGGTGATGTGTTAAATGTTGGTGGTATTGAAGTAAATCGCGAAGAATACAAAATTGTAAAAGAAGGAAGAGAAATAATTTTACCTCGTAAAGAATTTGAATTGTTTTATCTGTTAGCTTCAAAACCCGGTAAAGTATTTAAACGCGAAGAAATTTTGGATAAAGTTTGGGGTAATGAAGTAGTTGTTGGCGGTAGAACAATTGATGTGCACATCCGAAAATTAAGAGAAAAAATTGGTGACGAATTCTTTAAAACCATTAAAGGGGTTGGTTATAAAATTGAATTATAAATCACTTTTTTAAACCAACTGATTATTTTATCCTACTTTTGGGCTGTTAAAGACTTATAAATGGCCTTGAATTTTAAAAAAACGTATAAGTTTGCTGTAAAGTCAGCACTATATATCACCTTATTCTCAACAGGTGTAGTTGCTCTTATTTTACATCTTGTTACGGAAATTAATTATCCTGTTTTAGTATTGTTTTTTTTAGCAATATATCTTTTTTCTTTTTTTGTAATTCAATATAGAGTAGAACGATTCATTTACCGTAGAGTTAAGAAAATCTATGATGATGTGTCTTTATTAGATTCAACTACGTTCAGGAACCAGCCTATCACTACAGATATGGCGACACTTACCAAACAAGTAAAGAAGTTTGCAACAGACAAAAAATTAGAAATTGAAACCTTAAAAATTAGAGAAGAATACCGAAGAGAGTTTTTAGGTAATGTTTCTCACGAATTAAAAACGCCATTGTTTACCGTTCAAGGATATATCTCAACCTTGTTGGATGGTGCAATGGATGATAAAACAATTCGGAAAAAATACCTTGAACGAGCAGAAAAAGGTGTGGAACGACTGATTTATATCGTGAAAGATCTAGACATGATAACCAAATTGGAAACAGGAGATTTGAACTTAGAATTTTCAGAGTTTGATATCGTGGAATTAGTCAAGAATGTTTTTGAATTGCTTGAAATGCGTGCCAATAAGAAGAAAATAACGCTAACTTTTGATACCAAATATGCAAAACCAATATTTGTTGTGGCTGATCAGGAAAAAATACAACAAGTGGTTACAAATTTGGTCATGAATTCAATCAAATATGGTAAAGAAGGGGGTACTACAGAAGTTAGTATTGAAGATTTGGTCAGCAATAAAGTCATTGTTAGAATTACCGATAACGGTGAAGGAATTCAAAAACAACATATTCCAAGACTTTTTGAACGCTTCTTTAGAGTGGACAAAAGTGGAGCACGTTCAGAAGGCGGTTCAGGACTTGGGTTGGCAATTGTAAAGCACATTATAGAAGGACACAACGAAAGAATTTATGTGGAAAGCCAATATGGAGTGGGATCAGAATTTTCATTTACGCTCGAAAAGCAAAAATAATTTTTTCCAATCCAACGTCATGTTGTAATGCTGTAATCCTTTGTACAAATCAATCTCATATAAATTTTCAATAACAAACTTATCTTGTTTTGCATAAGGCACTATGCCTTCTTTTTTATATTTTTTAGCTAAATATTCTTGTTCAAATTGTCCGGGAGTTGGAATAAAAAAGGCCTTTTTTTCTAATTTTGCCAAATCCATTACGGTGGTATAGCCGGATCGACAAAGAACCATCTCACTTTCATTAAAAGTCTGTTCCAATTGTTTGGAAGTCATAAAATTGTAAAATGTGATGCTAGCCACTTGCTCTGTTTTTTGTTCCGATTCTACAACGCCTCTAATAAAAATCACATCACCAATATAGCGTTTAAGTTCTTCTTTTAAGTGAGCCTCCAACATGCTTCGCTGAGGTTCCGGTCCTGAGAGAATAACCATTAAGTCATATTTTTTTGGCAACTCCATTTTGTTTAAACGGCTCAACGGACCAATGTAATTAATCTTAAAATGCGGGTTTTTTATATGGCCTAACTTTCCGGTTAGATTAGGTAATTCAGCAGAATCGGGAACCCAACATTCATTGTATTTTTTTATGATATATTGATGTAATTTACTGGTAATCCAACTTGTGTTTCCAGTTAAAACATTTAACTGATGGGTTATAAAAACCGAAGGCACTTTTTTGGAATAAACACCTAACCGATTGTCAGAAATAATACCAACCAATTGGTATTCTTTTACCCATTTTTTGGTCAATTGACGCTCATGATAAATGGCCTCCATCATTTTCGGACTGTTTTTAATCAATTTCCACTTAAAAAAAGCTCCGTTTTTGGCATATTCAATTTGATAAGAAGGTAATTCCAAGAAAATCAAATGCGGAAATTCTTTTTGAAGAATGTGAAGTGCAACTCCATCTGAGGCAATAACAGGCTCAAAGCCATTCTCCAATAGAGCTTCAACTATCGGAATACATCTTGTAGCATGGCCAAGCCCCCAATTTAAAGGAGCAACAAGAATTTTTGGCTTTTCTGTTTTCAAATCTTAATAACTCATTTAATAAATGTAAAAGTACAACTATTTTTGATTGAGTATATTTCCCTAATTTTACCAAAAAATTAAGTTACGTGGGAAGCAAGAATAAATTAAAACGATTTAAAGAAAACGAAGCCTTTACAAATGTAATAGAACCAACTCGCGAAGAAGTGGTTTCAGGAGATTTTAAATGGAAAGGAAATTGGAACAAAGAGTTTTTTAAAAATGAAAATCCAATAATTTTAGAATTAGGATGTGGTAAAGGTGAATATTCTGTTGGTTTAGCCGAAAGATATCCGGATAAAAACTTCATTGGTATTGATATAAAAGGAGCCAGATTTTGGAGAGGAGCAAAAACAGCTGTTGAAAACGGATTGAATAATGTTGGGTTTCTGCGGACGCAAATAGAGTTAGTGGACTATTGTTTTGCTGAAAATGAAGTGGATGAAATTTGGATAACTTTCCCCGATCCACAAATAAAATACAAACGAACCAAACACCGAATGACCAATTCGGAGTTTTTACAACGCTACAAAAAGATTTTGAAACCAAACGGAATTATGAATTTAAAAACAGATAGTGAGTTCATGCACGGTTATACATTAGGATTACTTCACGGTGAAGGTCATGAAGTTTTGTATGCCAATCATAATGTATATAAAAATGAAGGTGCTCCCGAAGTGGTTACAGCAATTCAAACCTTTTATGAAAAACAATATTTAGCCATTAATAAAGCCATTACGTATATTCAATTCAGAATTAAATAAATGACGTTCAATAAATAAATAACAGATGAATCTTGCTCTCCCTCTTTTTCTTGGTATCACTGCAGCTGCAATTGGCACATTACCGCCCGGATTGCTCAACATGACGGCGGCTAAAGTGAGCATGCGTGATGGAAGAAATAGGGCGTTATGGCTTGCTTTTGGAGCTTCGATTATTGTTTTTTTTCAAACACTTTTGGCCGTTTTATTTGCCCGTTTTATTGATGCCAGAGCCGATATCAGTGCAGTTTTACAAGAAATTGGATTTGTAATTTTTACAATTTTGACGGTTTATTTCTTCTGGGTTGCAAAAAAGCCTAAAACAAATAAGAAAAAAGAGGAAGTTAAAATGAGAAGCAAAACCAGTCGCTTTTTTATGGGAATGTTGCTGTCCTCGCTTAATTTGTTTCCTATACCTTATTATGTTTTTATGAGTGTAACATTGGCCAGTTACAACTATTTTATATTTGACTCTTATTTCATTTATACCTTTTCTTTTGGTACTGCCATTGCAGCTTTTTTAGTGTTTTTTGGTTATATCTCTTTCTTCAAAGGGAAACAGCATAATGCCTCTTTTCTCTCCAAAAATATTAATCATATTATTGGTTCCATAACGGGAATAGTAGCATTAATTACGTTGTTCAAAATGGTTTTTAGATAATTTTTATTTTGGAAGATAATTTTTTCAATAAGGTGTATGATTTAGTAAGACAAATTCCTGAAGGGAAAGTTACTTCGTATGGTGCAATTGCAAAAGCTTTAGGTGCTGCTCGTTCTGCAAGAATGGTAGGCTGGGCAATGAATGCTTCACATGGGCTGGAGGATGTTCCTGCTCATCGTGTGGTTAACAGAAAAGGAATGCTCACCGGAAAACACCATTTTGACGGCACCAATCTGATGCAACAATTGTTGGAAAATGAAGGAATCAAAGTTGTTGACAATCAAATTATAGAATTTGAAAAAGTTTTTTGGGAGCCAACTGTTTTAGAGTAAACAAAACATTATTCCTTAAAATCTCAGATTTTGAATTTAAAACTATTTAATTTACAAGATGTTACATTCTTGTGTCCTTCATGATGCTTATTTTATTTGTATTTTAAGATTAACGGTTAATCCTTTTGCGAATTAGCCTACAAGACTTTCTTCTTTTACTAATTTTTTCGACAAAAAGTGTTAAAAAGTTCTACAAAGCGTTTAATATAACTTACTTTTGCCAACCCCTCAAACGGAATGACACACTATGAAAAAGACCTACCTTTTTTGTGTGGTATTTTGCTTATTTATTGGCAAAATACCAAATCTTCATGCACAAAAAACTACAGATCAAGACAGTATTAAAACACTAATTGATTTAAGTAGAACAAAACTTTATGATGATAAAGTTACCGCAATAAAATACCTTGATATTGCCGAGAGTTTATACCAAAAGGAATTTGATAAAAAAATTTATGCAGATATAATCTATGCCAGAGCAACAGTTTTTTATGTTTCTGCAGATTATCATTTAGCACTAGCAAACTTTTTAGAAGGGTTAGAGATTTATGAAGAAACTAAAGACCAAGTAGGTATTTCAAAATCATTGACAGGTGTTGGTTTAGTGGAAATGGGAATGGAAAATTTAGAACTCGCTATTCATTATTTTGATAAAGCAATTGCAAACAAGAGTGAAAAGCAAGAATACATGAATGCTGCAAATTACTTTAATAAGGGAATTGCATACATGGATTTAAATCAATTGGATTCTTCAGAATTTTATTTAAAAAAGTCACTCAAACTATCTTTAAAACACAAAAGAGTTGAAACCGAACATATGGCAATTAATAGGTTCGGTCAGTTGAATTTACAGAAAGGCAATCATGATTCAGCATATTATTATTTTCAAAAAGTACTAAACCACCCTGTGCCAATAAACACATGGGAAAGAACTTTTGCTTATCGTGGTTTAGCTAATTATCATTTAGAAAATAATAATTTTAAGGAAGCAGAAAAATATGCATTAGAAGCAAATGATTTATCCAAAGGGATTCCTTCAAAATGGGAAATTTACAAAAGCTATGAGGTGTTAAGTAAGGTTGCAGATAAAATGAATAATTATGCTTTGGCTTATGAATACCTTAAACTCCATAATGTTTATAAAGATTCTGTGATTGGCGAAAATACAGACAGAAAAGTGAAGTACCTCCAAACACTCAAGAAGGAATCGGATTACAATAAACTTAAACTGGAGAAAGCAGCAGTTCAAAAGCAATTAAGGGATAATAAAATCATTGTTTTTTTACTTGTTTTCTTCGTGGCTTTTTTTATTATAGTAATCTATTTTTTGTCAATTCAAGCACAAACCAAGTCAAAGTTCAATTATGAATTAGGTAAAAAGAATGAAAGTATTGCATTAAAAAATGAGGACCTTGAGAAACTGAACACAACCAGAGCAAAACTGCTATCAATTTTGTCTCATGATATGAAAAGTCCATTGTCATCCATTGAGCAAGTGCTTAGGTTGTATCACCAGGAAATTTTAAGTAAAGAAGAACGAGAAGAATTATTGGTAAAACTGCAATTCCAAGTTACAAATACGTTGGAGATGTTAAATAACAT
>JAUXNR010000803.1 GCA_030682755.1 Flavobacterium sp. | reverse complement strand
TATCCCTCCTAAACGTCATACACAATTTAGAAAACCAAACGGCGAATTGTATTATGAACAACTTTTTGGAACCGTTGGTTTTGACGGAATGTATTCCAATATGTATCATGTTCACAGACCTACTCAAGTAAAAGAAATCAGAAAACAATATAGTGTTGCTCCAAAAGTTGTAAAACCTAACAACATGCAATCCTATCGTTTGTATGGTTTTGATGTGGCACCGGAAAAAGATTATTTAGAGAGCCGAAAAATTGTTTTGACCAATTCAGATTGTCACATCACATTAGCTTCTCCACAAAATAAAACACAAGATTATTTTTATAAAAATACCGATTCAGATGAAATGATTTTCATTCATAAAGGATCTGGTACTTTGAGAACTTTATTGGGAAATTTAGATTTCAAATACGGTGATTATTTATTAGTTCCAAGAGGAATAATTTATAAAATTGATTTTGATACAGAAGACAATAGGTTATTTATTGTGGAATCCAGAAGACCAATTTATACCCCAAAAAGATACAGAAACTGGTTTGGACAATTGTTAGAACATTCTCCTTTTTGTGAACGTGATTTACGTAGGCCGGAAAAATTAGAAACACATGATGAGATTGGTGAATTTGTAATTAAAGTCAAAAAACGCGACGAAATTATTGAAATGGTATATGCTTCACATCCATTTGATGTTGTGGGTTATGATGGCTATAATTATCCATATGCTTTTTCCATTCACGACTTTGAACCAATCACAGGACGAATTCATCAACCACCACCGGTGCACCAAACTTTTGAAACAGATGCCTTTGTAGTTTGTTCTTTTGTGCCACGATTATATGATTATCATCCTTTGTCCATTCCGGCTCCTTACAATCATAGCAATATAGATAGCGATGAAGTGTTATATTATGTTGATGGCGATTTTATGAGCAGAAACGATGTGAAACCAGGACAAATTTCGTTACATCCAGCCGGAATTCCTCACGGACCGCACCCGGGAGCATACGAAAGAAGTATTGGTAAGACCGAAACCAAAGAATTAGCAGTAATGGTTGACACCTTCAAACCTTTAATGGTAACAGAAGAAGCAATGAAAGTAGCCGATGAAAAATATTATCAATCTTGGTTATAGTATAACCAATTAAAAAACTAAAATTATGTCACAAGAAATAAAATCAGTAGAATACGGATTAGAAAAAATATTTGAAGGAGCTCAGGATTTTCTTCCTTTGCTCGGAACAGATTATGTTGAGTTTTATGTGGGTAACGCAAAACAAGCGGCTCATTTTTATAAAACAGCTTTCGGTTTTCAATCGTTGGCTTATGCCGGACTAGAAACCGGAGTTAAAGACAGAGCTTCATATGTGTTAAAACAAGATAAAATCCGTTTGGTGTTAACAACGGCATTAAAAAGCGATTCACCCATTGGAGAACACGTAAAAAAACATGGAGATGGCGTGAAAGTTGTAGCTCTTTGGGTTGAAGATGCCCGAAAATCGTTTGAAGAAACCACCAAAAGAGGAGCCAGAGTTTTTATGGAGCCCACGGTAGAAACAGATGAATTTGGTGAAGTGGTAAGAGCAGGAATTTATACGTATGGCGAAACCGTTCACATGTTTGTAGAACGTAAGAATTATAAAGGTACTTTTCTTCCGGGTTATAAAGAATGGAAATCAGATTACAATCCGACACCTGTTGGGTTAAAATATGTAGACCACATGGTGGGAAATGTAGGATGGAACGAAATGAACATTTGGGTAAAATGGTATGAAGATGTTATGGGATTTGTAAATTTCCTTTCATTTGATGACAAACAGATTACCACGGAATATTCTGCTTTGATGAGTAAGGTGATGAGTAACGGTAACGGGAGAATTAAATTCCCTATCAACGAACCGGCTGAAGGCAAAAAAAGATCACAAATTGAAGAATATTTAGATTTTTATGAAGGACCAGGAGTGCAACATATTGCCGTAGCCACTGATGATATTATCACAACTGTAGCAGAAATGCGAAAAAGAGGTATTGAGTTTTTAAGCACACCACCACAAGCTTATTATGATGCAATTCCTGAACGTTTGAAAGATCACATGTCTAAATTTAAAGAAGATATTAATGAGCTTCAAAAATTAGGAATCATGATAGATGCAGATGAGGAAGGTTATTTGTTACAGATTTTTACCAAGCCAATTGAAGACAGACCCACACTTTTCTTTGAAATTATTCAACGAATGGGAGCTAGAGGCTTTGGTGCAGGTAACTTTAAAGCCTTATTTGAGTCTATTGAAAGAGAGCAAGCATTGAGAGGAACGTTATAAAAACTCACTTTCTTTGAGTTATGTGTAATTTTTACTCTTGCAAAGAACTATAAAATGCAAATAATTAGTTAAAGTTGATTTTTTGTTGAATATATGTCAATTTAATAACTACTTTTGCACTCGCTAAACAAAGGGGTGGTTTCCTTATTTAGCTATGAAAAATATTTTTCATAATTTATAGTTTTTTGGTTAGTTAATAGCACAAACCCCAGTCAAATTGATTGGGGTTTGTGTTTTTTTTATAGGTTAGAAATTTTTAATGTTATAATTGTGTAGATTTAACCAATTATTAAACGTTACTTTTTGTCTTCCTTTCAACTTTTATTACTTTTGGAACAGAAATTGCAATTACAGTTAAAAAATAAATTAAAATGAAAAAAGGTATTCTCATCATTTTGTTTTTAGTAACTGTAAGTTTTACTAAACAAGAATCTTCAGATCCAAAAGAAAATGCTTTTCAATCTGGGGAATGGTTTCAATTTCGAATACATTACGGTTTGATAAATGCCGGCTATGCCGAATTACAAATAAATGAAGTGGTAAAAAACAATAAAAAAGTTTACCACGCTAAGGGCTATGGCTATACAACCGGAATGACGAAGTTATTTTTTAAGGTTGAAGACGATTATCAAAGTTTTATTGATAAATCAACAGGTATTCCTTATCAATTTATAAGAAAGATTGATGAAGGAGGTTATACAAAAAACCAAGAAGGTTTTTTTAACCATGGAGATAAAACCGTACTGGTGAAAGACCATAAAAAGAAAACGGAAAATACATTTTCGGTTCCAGATAAAACTCAAGATATTTTATCTTCGTTTTATTATTTGAGAAACCATCCCAATATTAATAAATTGAAAGTTGGGGAATCTATTAACATAGATATGTTTTTTGACGAAGAGACTACAAAGTTTAAGTTAAAATTTGTAGGCAGAGAAGATTTAAAAACTAAATTTGGAATTGTTCCAACGATGGTTTTTAAACCCTATGTTCAAGCGGGTCGTGTTTTTAAAGAACAAGAAAGCTTAACTGTTTGGATTTCTGATGATGACAACAAATTGCCGATTAGGATAAAAGCCAGCTTGGCAGTTGGGTCATTAAAAGCAGATTTAGAAAAGTTTAGAGGATTAAAACACTCCTTTACCATTAAACCAAAATAATGATGAATACAACAAGCACTGATGAAATACTTGATAAAATTGAAAAAAAATATCAAGCCATAAACCAAAAAACGGAAACTCATTTAGAAGGGCTTTTATGGTCAAAACCAATAACATATTGGGATTATATTCAAACAGATGCTTTGTTGAATCTTCAAATTCAAAGAACTACATTACCCGATGAGATGGTTTTTATCATGTATCATCAAGTAAATGAATTGATTTTTAAAATGATTTTATGGGAGATTGATCAAGTTTCAAAAGCTCCTCAGATTACAACCCCGGTTTTTGCTGAAAAAATAATGCGAATTAGTCGCTATTTTGACATGCTTACCACTTCTTTTGATATTATGAAAGAAGGAATGGATGTTGAACAATACATGAAATTTAGAAATACACTTACCCCGGCCAGTGGTTTTCAAAGTGCTCAATACCGCTTAATTGAGTTTGCCTCAACAGATT
>JAUXNR010000801.1 GCA_030682755.1 Flavobacterium sp. | reverse complement strand
TTATCAGGATATATTTTTATAAAACTAGCCATTATTATTAATTTCGATTGTAAAAATACATCAGAAATTTCTTTTTTAAATAGGATTTCTTCTAAAATAAAAAACCGAAGCGATGAAACTTCGGTTTAAACTTTTATGTATTTAAAATATGGTAGGCAATTAAACCATCAATTGGTCGTCGTAAAACATTGCCCAATTGAATGCCGTGTTTGGTTAAAACCTCAGCCAATTCTTCTTTGAGATAAAATGCAATTGAACCAACAAAATGAACCGGAACTGTTTGATAGCTATCAAATTGTTTAATGTAATTTTCAACAAAATCTTCCATTTCCTGATAGATGTATTTTTTACAAAAATCTGATTCTTTGTGCTTGATAAGAAACTTTGCAAATGTGGCTAAATAGGCATTCGGGTTTGGTTCTTTATATAAATTGTTTTTAATATAATCCGGATCAGTGTTGTATTCTTCTTCAAATTCTAATCTCAGGTCATCAGGCATTTTATTAAAACTATAGCCTCTCAACAAATGACGACCGAATCTGTTTCCGCTACAATCATCCATGCAAATATAACCTAAAGATTGCACCTTTTGATGAAGTACTTTCCCGTCAAAATAACTACAATTAGATCCTGTACCTAAAATACAAACAATTGCTTTTTGGTTTTTGGGTGTTGTGGCATAAACCGCAGCATAAGTATCTTCATGAACCACAACGTTTGCGTTGCTGAAATATCCTTTAAAAACTTCGGTTAAAAAATTTTTCATTCGGTCTGTTCCGCAACCGGCTCCGTAAAAGAAAAGACTTGTGGCTTTCTTTTTATTATGAGAAATATCAAACTTATCGTTTAGTCTTTCAATAATTTCTTCTTTAGATAAAACTTCAGGATTTAAACCAAGAGATTGTGTGGTAAACAAAACTTTACCTTGGTCATCAATGGCAATCCAATCTGCTTTTGTTGAACCACTGTCTACTAATAATTTCATAATTGGGTTTGTTTGAAAAAAAAGTCCTGTTAGGTTAGTGCTAACAGGACTTTTGAGCTGTTAAAGTTTTGCAATATGTAATGACAAGTCTACCAATTTACTGGAATAACCATATTCATTATCATACCAAGAAACTAATTTAAAGAAAGTACTGTTTAAACCAATTCCCGCTTTTGCATCAATAATTGAAGTTCTAGGGTCAGAAATGAAGTCTTGAGACACTACATCATCTTCTGTAAATCCTAATACACCTTTCATTGTTGTTTCAGAAGCCGTTTTTAAAACTTTCATGATTTCTTCATAGGAAGTTTCTTTTGCAACTTTTACAGTTAAATCCACAACAGAAACGTCTGCAGTTGGCACACGCATTGACATTCCGGTTAGTTTTCCGTTTAATTCAGGAATTACTTTACCAACAGCTTTTGCAGCACCGGTTGAAGCCGGAATAATGTTTAGCAATGCTGCTCTTCCACCTCTAAAATCTTTTTTTGAAGGTCCATCAACGGTTAATTGTGTGGCCGTTGTAGCGTGAATTGTTGTCATCAAACCTTCAACAATTCCGAAATTGTCGTGAATCACTTTGGCTAAGGGTGCCAAACAGTTTGTTGTACACGAAGCATTGGAAACAATAGTATCTGCAGCAGTTATTTTTTCATGATTTACACCCATTACAAACATTGGAGCATCTGCAGATGGTGCTGAAATTACAACTTTCTTTGCTCCTCCTTTAATATGAGAATTTGCAGTTTCTAAGGTTGTAAAAATACCGGTACATTCCGCAACGATATCAACACCAACTTCATCCCATTTTAATACAGAAGGATCTCTTTCTGCCGTTACACGAATTTTTTTACCGTTAACAATCAGTTCACCATTTACTACTTCAACCGTTCCGTTAAATCTTCCGTGAACCGAATCATATTTTAATAAATACGCTAAATGATCAACTTCTAGTAAATCATTTATAGCTACAACTTCAATATTATCTCTGTTTATTGTTTCTCTAAAAACAATTCTTCCAATTCTTCCAAATCCGTTAATTCCTAATTTTACTTTTGACATGATTATAATTTTAAATTTTATAGTATTATTTTATATTAAATTGACATGATATCTGAAACTCTCAAGAGTTCTTTATCTACTTCGCAATGTCCTTTGATTGCTTGTTCTAAAGGTGTTAAAGCCATTTTATCGTTTAACAATCCTACCATTAAGTTGGTTTTGCCTTCTAACAAAGATTCTACCGCCTTTACACCTAAACGGCTTGCAAAAACACGATCAAAACACGAGGGAGCACCACCGCGTTGCATGTGGCCTAAAACAGAAACACGAACATCGTATTCCGGCATGTTTTCTTCTACATATTCTTTTAATTCAAAAACGTTTTTTCCGGTTTTATCACCTTCAGCCACAACAACTATACTGGATGATTTTCCGGAGAGCTTACTTTTTTGCAATGATTCTAATAAGCGTTCAAGGCCTAAATCTTCTTCCGGTATAAGTATTTCCTCTGCTCCTGCTCCAATTCCGGCATTTAATGCAATATGACCGGCATCACGTCCCATCACTTCTACAAAGAAAAGGCGGTTGTGTGAACTAGCGGTATCTCTAATTTTATCAATGACTTCAACAACGGTGTTTAAAGCCGTATCATATCCCAAAGTGTGGCTGGTTCCGAAAATATCATTATCTATGGTTCCGGGAATTCCAATGACAGGGAAATTAAATTCTCTGTTGAATACCAATGCACCCGTAAAACTACCATCACCTCCAATTACAACAAAAGCATCAATCCCTTCTTTTGTTAAATTATCATAGGCTTTTTTTCTGCCTTCAGGTGTCATGAATTCTTTTGAACGAGCTGATTTTAGGATTGTTCCGCCTTTGTTTACAATATTGTTAACCGAACGTGGTCCCATTTCTTTAAAATCGCCTTCAATCATTCCTTGATAGCCTCTATATATTCCCACACATTCAATTGCATGAAATGCACAAGTTCTTACTACAGAACGAATCGCTGCGTTCATTCCGGGAGAATCACCCCCTGAAGTTAAGACACCTATCTTCTTTATTGTTTTTGACATTTTTTCACTGTTTAAAATGTAAATTTAGCAAAGAAATATGACTTTTATACTACTGAATCTAGCATAATAACAATACTTTACAAATTCAATCGTTTTCGTTGATAAGTTTTTATAAAACAAAAAACTCCATATAAATATGGAGTTTGATGATTCATTGGGTGAGATTTTTTAGTCTATTTCAGGTGGTTTCTCCTCTTGTTTTTTAGGTTTTTCATAGTTTTTTTTCTTCTCATTAATAAAATTCAAAAACTCAGGATTAAAATCAGAATCAGGAATGTCATCAGATGAATTGGTTTCTTTTGTCAATTTAGCTCTTTTAAAAATACCGTTGATTAATTCTTTGAACGTATCAAAATCTACTTGATAAGTGGCTCCGATTCCTTGCGTATAACCAATTCCTTCACCAATATATGTAATGTCATTTTCACGATTAAAAACTCTTAGGTTAAACTTCCCGTCTTTCGTAACTCTGTATAGTATTTCAACATCTCCAACAACTGCTGCATCATTAATTCCACCAATTGGTACTCCTAATTTTCCGTTGACAAAAATTCTGTCATTAACTTCAAATGATGTAGTTAAACCTACGCTTCCATCCGTCTCTCTCCCCGGCGTTCTGTCTGCTGAATCTACCATAACTCCCACATTTAATTTTCCATCTTCATCTCTGATTATATCATTAAAAACTCCTGTGAAGGTTTCAAAAAGGTTGTTTGATAGTGCGTTTGAAACGCCACCGTCAGAACTTAAAAAATTACCCGAAGCCAATAAATATAAAGCTTGTGTTTGACGGGTATCTTTATCATCAAGCTTTGTTTGAATTTCAGATTTAAGAACTGAACTTACAGTAGGGAAATTAATCTCAAATTCAGGTTCAGGATTGTTTAGTGTACCTGTGATTCCAATCACAACTTCCACTTGAACTTTTTGATTTACCGTTGGATTATCTAATAAAACAGCCGGATTAGCTCTGATATTATCATAAACTGCTTCAATGTTTAATCGGGCTCGCATTGGATCACCATCCCAAACTATTGAACCGTATTTTTTAACTTTAAATTGTTTGCTGATTAAACCGCGGTATTTGAAATTATAAATTCCTTCATTGATACTGAAATCGCCAAACATGTTGAATTTACCTAAAGTATTGATTTGCATGGAAAGCGTACCAAAACCTTTTCCTCGCATCAAATGACCGGATTCTTTATCCAGAATTACTTCAATTTCTGCATCCTCTGTAATATCCAATTCAAAGTTTAATTCTAATCCGTTATAGTTTTTATTTAATCCAATTTCTCCAGTTTCTAAGTTGTATTTTTCTTCTTTTGTTATAAATCGGATATACGAATTACTACCGATTGATTGAGTATTTGAAACAGGAATTTTTATGAATGTCCCTTTTTTGGAAGTAGCCTGAACATTAATCAATAAAGCATTTGTTGGTCCTGTAATGGTGGCACTTCCTGCTATAAAAGCATTTCCGTAATAGGCAGAATCATCTGTATCTTTGGTATCTAATACATTTAAATAATCTGAAGATACTTCAATATCTAATTTCCAATCAGATAGATTTTGATGACGAATGTTTCCGCTTAAAACTCCTTTAGATTTAAATTTTGAGTCAGTAATGGCAATGTTTCGCAACAAAAACTGCCGCTGGGTTAAATCTACAATTGAATTTTTATCGAAGGCATAATCAACCCCTAAATACGGAACGGAAAGTCCGGCTTCTTCAAGGTATAACCTTCCTTCAATTTCAGGATTTTGCAATTCTCCTTGAAAAGAAGCATTCCCAGAAACCAAACCTCTGATATTCGTAATTACCTCTCCTCCAATTGAACTAAAAGCTCCAATATTAAACTTATTTAAACGTAAATCTAAATCTAAAATGGGTGCTCTGTTTTTAAAATAAACAGTTCCTTCGGCCAAAAAGCTTTCTAAATTTACATTCTTGATACTTGAATTTATTCTGAAATTTTCAAATTTATCATCCCCGACAACGTCTAAATTTAAAGTTCCAAAATCTATAGTGTTCACTTTAAAGTCTTCCACTTTTAAAGAAGCATAGGGCCTGTATTCATCGTTTAATTGTTTGAAATTAATTTGACCGTCCAGACTTCCTTCAATAGACAAATTATCTGAAACAGGAATGATTTTTCCAATATTCACTTTTTCAAAATTCAGATTCAAGTCTTTATAATTCTTCCCTTTCATTTCCCCATCAAGATTTATTAATTGATCATCATGGGTCATTTTTATGTTGTCAAATAAAAACTCAGAAAATCCATTATCGAAAACAATTTTATTTTCACTGTTCTCTTCTTCGTTCAAATACCATAAGTAATCTTTGAAATGAAGTTCTGATTTTTGAATACCAACAACGTTATTTTTGTTTATATCAATGGTGTGAAAAATATTTAAATTATAATAATCCTTGGCTTTTTCGCCTCCTTTAAACTCACTTCTTATAAAAAGTGTGTCTTTTGAAGTCACGTTAAGTAAATTAAAATCTGAGAATTTATAATATTTTGTTTTTATAGAATCAATTTCAACAAACGTATTATAAAGTGGATTTTTGTTATCAACTTCTAATTTTATTTTTTCAAATTGATTGTCATTGGCTTGAATTAATGGTGATGAAAAATTCAACTTAAATTCATTCGTGTCAGAATTAATATTTCCTCTGATGTAGGTATTTTTACTGACAGAAAGATTGGGATAAAATATTTCAATAATTTTATTGAAAATGGAAAAGTTAAACCTTAAGTATTGACCACTTTTGACTTTTACGGGAGAATAGTTTGTATAAACACTTCCCAATGCATTTTCAACTATCAAAGGAACTTGACTAAAATCAAATTTACCCACCACTCTACCTTCTACGATATCAGGAGAATTTATAGTTATGGTTCGTTCTCTGTTTTCATCAAACGTTGAACTCAATTTAAAATCATCAAACACAAAAATATCTCTGTTATTTTGATAAGATGCATTTAAAAATGAAACTTCTCCATAGATGTTGTCCAAACTGTTTCCTGCTAAATCTGAAGTGATATGGCCTTTAAAAATGGAAATGGAATCGGTTTTGACAAAATTCAATTTGTGTAAATCGGCATAATCAATTCTGGTGGTAAACTTATAAACATTTTCTTTTTGCGAAACATCTAAAAGTCCTTCAAAATCCATAAATAAATTAGGGTCGTTAACATTTATCTTTCCGGAAAAAAAAGGTTTTTTAAAGATTCCATCAACCGCTACACTCGTGTAATTGTAATTGTTATAATACAACTGCGATATGGTGCCTTTAAAATTTGTATTAATCAAATTTTCTGTAAAACCTGAACCGTCCACTTGCACATTCATTGATATGTTACCAATATCATTTCTGTTTAGAATTTTCCCTAATGCAAATCGATCCAACGTGATATTACCTGAATACGATGCATTATCAATAAATTCAATATTGGTCATGTTTAAATTCAGTTTGCCCGAGCCCAAATCAGAAGCCATGACAAAATTGGTGTTTATACGTTCAGTAGAAACGGCTACATCTCCTCGTAAAGAAAATTGACCTAATTTTTTAATGGAACTGGGTAAATTTTTCCCAAGTATGTTTGGCAACAAAGAGGTTAAATCATTATAATTTGAAGTCAATTGTGAAAAATTTGACGCCATATAAAAAGGTTGATTCTCGCTTCCAAAAAGGTTGTTGAATTGTATATCTCCAATTATTTTTGTTTTTTCACCTTCTTCCAAAAACAAATTTTTAATGCTCAAATCATTAAGAGTTCCATGAATATCCGAAGTAAATACTATGGTTTTATCTACGGCTAATTCTTTGTTAAAAAACCGAATATCATTGGTATTGACAGCGGCTGTATCAACTTTAAAATCAAAAACTACGCGATTAAAAAAATCTGAAAAGTCTTTGTTTTCTTTGTTATAATTCAAACTTACTTTTCCTGCAATCATTGAATTTGCAGTATTCAGAGCAAAATCATTGAGTTTTATTTGTCTACGATCATAACTAAAATCTGATTTTAAATTCTTGATTACTAATCCTCTAAAATCATTACCATTCAAATTATTTATTTGAGATGTTACATCAGAACCTTTAATTTTAAAAGTGCTTAAATCTGCATTCAATTTTGTAAAATGAAGAATTTTTGGAGTTGTTTTGTTTTTATTTACAAATAAAAATTCACTATTTGTAATAGTAATGGTATTAGCTTTCATTAAAAATTTACCCGAAGAAGGTCTCCCATCATCAAATGCTTCAATAAAAACATCTAAGTTAGTATTCACCTCATTTTTGTAGTTTATAATGGAGAATTTTAAGCCATCCAACTTCAAATCATCAAATATCAAATCGCCATTAAGAATTGGATCTATATTTCCAATTTTTGTTTTTAATCGATTTACAAAAATTAAAGTATCCTTGTGATGGTCTCTGATTAAAACTTTTTTAAACTTAACACTTCCAAAAATGGATATGGCCACTTCATCAATACTGATGTCTGTTCCATATTCTACATTTATTTTTTTGGTGAAATAATTTGCGATGGAAGTTTGTACAGGAGGTAATGAAAGTAGCACGCCAACTATCAACAATAGTAGGATTATCCCCAGTAGAGATCGTAATACTATTTTTTTAAATTTTTTGATACCCCTAAATGTTTTAAATTTGTCAAATATAATTCAAAATTCGTGCCCTTCTATGGCAAATGATCCCATTTTTATTCTAGCAATTGAAAGTTCATGTGATGATACTTCTGCTGCGGTATTACAAAACGATAACGTGTTGTCTAATATTGTTGCCAATCAGTCCGTTCATATTGATTTTGGTGGCGTTGTTCCTGAACTTGCGTCAAGAGCTCATCAGCAAAATATGATTCCGGTTGTTGACAAAGCAATTAAAAAAGCAGGTATTGAAAAATCACAATTAAATGCCATTGCATTTACACAAGGTCCCGGTTTAATGGGTTCTTTGTTAGTTGGAAGTTCTTTTGCAAAATCTCTGGCCATGGCTTTATCAATTCCGTTGATTTCAGTACATCACATGCAAGGTCATATTTTGGCTCATTTCATAAATGAAGAAGGCTTTGACAAACCGACTTTTCCGTTTTTGGCTTTAACCATTTCCGGTGGTCATACTCAAATCATCAAGGTTTCAGGTTTTTTTGATATGGAAATTATTGGTGAAACAACGGATGATGCTGTTGGTGAAGCCTTTGATAAATCTGCAAAAGTATTAGGACTTCCCTATCCCGGCGGTCCTTTAATTGATAAATATGCTCAGTTGGGCAACCCTTTGGCCTATTCTTTCACTAAACCAAAAGTGAGTGGTTTAGATTTTAGTTTTTCAGGTTTAAAAACTCAAATTCTATATTTTATTCAAAAAAACCTAAAAGAAAACCCACAGTTTATTGAACAAAACTTGAATGATATTTGTGCTTCCATTCAACATGCCATTATTGAGATTATTATGGAAAAATTAAAAATGGCTGTAGCTCAAACTGGGATTCGTCAAATTGCAATAGGTGGCGGCGTATCTGCAAATTCCGGAATTAGAAAAACGTTAAAGGAAGCTGAAAATAAATACGGCTGGAAAACCTATGTTCCGAAATTTGAATATACTACAGATAATGCAGCTATGATTGGAATTGTTGGATATTATAAATATCTTAACAAGCAATTTGAAGAATTAAACGTAGTTTCGAAACCACGAATTGATTTATAAGATG
>JAUXNR010000799.1 GCA_030682755.1 Flavobacterium sp. | reverse complement strand
TTCAATATGGTAGAAAAGCAGGAAGAGCTTGATGTCCCGGCATTGCTTAAAAAAAATCGTGATTATTTAGATAGAAAATGGGGACTTAAATGACACCAAAAGTAGTTGCAATAGAGATAAATACAGAATGCCCAAGTTCCTGTATAATGTGTCCAAGAGAAGAAGTAATGAAACTCAGAAGAAGAGCAATTATGCCTACTGAACAAGTTTATAGTTTATTGAATAGAATAGACTGGGAATGTATGGTAGAGTTTGCGTGGTTGGGAGAAATGTTTACGGATAACAGAACAATTGAATTTATAAATTTCGCTTCAAAAAAAGGACTTGGTATAATAATAGATACCAATGGATATTTATTGGATAGAGAAAAACTTCAATTGATAATGAGTAACAAGAATGTTTTGATAAACTTTAGTATAGAATCTGCTATTCCAGAAACTTATGAACGGATAAGAAAAGGATTAAAATTTGAAACGGTGATTCAAAACTATTACACGGCATTAGATGTAAGAAATATACTGAAAAGTGATACCAAGATATGGGTATCAAGAATTTTGATTAAAGGATTAAATGATTCTGGGAAGGAATCAACGTTATTTTTTGAGAAGTTTCAAGATGCAGACCATATACAAACAAACTCATACAAATTGAGGGGAGGAAAGTCTGACAAGGGAGAAGTAAAGGCACTCCCGTCAAAAAATGAGTGTAATCTTATAGAAAATTATATGGCTATAAGCGTAGATGGGGATGTTCCATTATGCTGTTGTGATGCCTGTGTAAATATACTTACTGGCAATGTTTTTGAGAAAGATTTACTTGAAATATGGAATTGTGAACTAAGAAAAGATACGATACAGGGAATAAAAGAATTTGGGTTGCAATGGTTTGAAAAATGTCAAGAAGTTGAAAAATGGAGTTGAGATGAAGACAATAATCGTTGCCCTATATCCTTATAATGGGCAAGGGCTTGATTCTTGGCATGATCATGGAGCGGGAATGACTTATGC
>JAUXNR010000791.1 GCA_030682755.1 Flavobacterium sp. | reverse complement strand
GATCAATATAAAATACTTCACCAGCATTATTATTAAAGAATTCAGTTTGGCGTGGAATTTCAAATGATTTCGATGAACTTACATTTAAATCCTTGTTTAAAAACATGCAAAAAGCTGGAACCATGTCAGTTGCCAAATTACGATCGGTAATACTAAGAAATGCCCCCTCATCTTTTAAATTAAGTAAATGAAAATCCAGCACATCATAATTGCCTTTGCAATCAATCCAATCCTTGCTCCATTTGATTTTAGTATTCTGGCTTTTTGCTGAAATATTGAAAATTATTAAGACTAATAATGATAGTGAAAATCTGAGATTTTTCATATTTTACGAAGTATTATTACCTGTTAAACTTACATAAATTACACATAATTCACACATGGAATTAAAATCAAGCCCGCATCCGTATAAATATCTACGAGCTCTAGGCTCAATATTTTTATTGTTAAATTAAAAACAAATATTATGAAAACGGTATGCGGACTCGACATAAACAAAAGTACAATGCTTATGTGTATTTTAAAAGAAATGGACAAAATATTATTCAGGAATTTCAATATAATTGATCTTTTTTTTCAAAAAAAGTGATCTTGTCTAGTAAATGGCCAAAGTCAAGCGAGCGGAATTGCAAATTCTGATTAACAGTAACTATAGTCGCTGATATTCAGATGGTTGCAAATCGAATTAATTTAGTCATTTCCAAAGCTTATATTCATTAACCTGTTAATTTGAGAAAATATTTTCGTTCTTGAAAAAGAGGGAATTCCGCTCAGTGAGGGAATCAGAAATTGACAATCTTTCCGAATCCTGCTTCATGAAAAAGTGATCCTTTTAAATAAACTGAAACAGTTGGCAAAAATCGGACTTCGGTCTCCTGTCTCCTGTCTTCCAACATCATTTCAAATAATTCTTACTATAAAACTCCTGATACTCTTCAATATTTTTATATTTCAAGAAGGTGGAATAATTCGATACGGAGATTATAAAGCTACGGGCGTTTGCCTTTCCAAGTGCCTCGCTGAGTTCGGGGTTTACCTTTATCGATTCGAGGTAGGAGAAGGCCTTTGGCAGGTCTTTGAAATTGCTGACTGTAAGCAATTGCCTTTGCGGATCGAGGAAGATGGTGCTAACGGTGAGTTTATCCAGCGATTTATAGTTCATGTT